>JASIGS010000012.1 GCA_030052355.1 Streptosporangiaceae bacterium
GGTCAGCCCACTCCCTCGGCACGTGATGCGGGGCGTGCGTCGCACCTGTGCAGAAGTGCAGGTAGAAGGGCTTCTCCTGGGCCACCTGCTTGGCGTCGGCGATGAACTGAATCGCCTTGTCCGCCAGGTCCGCGGTCAGGTGATAGCCATCTTCCGGAGTGCCCGGCGGTTCCACCTGGTGGTTGTCGTAGACCAAGTCGGGATACCACTGGCTGGTGTCGCCGCCGAGGAACCCGTAGAACCGCTCGAACCCCCGCCCGAGCGGCCACCGGTCGAACGGGCCGGCCGGGGACTCGAACTCCGAGGGCAGCAGGTGGTACTTGCCGATCATGTAGGTGCTGTAGCCGTGGGCTAGCAGCATCTCGGACAAGAACCCGTTCTCAAACGGGATGCTGCCGTTGTAACCGGGGAAGCCGGTGGCGATCTCGTTGATGGCCGCGGTGGCGTTGGCGTGATGGTTGCGGCCGGTGACGATGCACGACCGTGACGGCGAGCACAGCGCCGTGGTGTGCATGTTCGTGTACAGCAGCCCCCCGGCGGCCAGTGAATCCAGGTTCGGCGTGGCGATCGGGCTGCCGTAACAGCCCAGCTGCCCGTACCCGGTGTCATCCAGCACGATCATCAGCACGTTCGGCGCACCCGGCTTTGCCCGCAGTGGCCGCGGCCAGGCCGGGATGGACTCATCGGTCGTCCGCCCGATAACCCCCGGAAACGCCGTGCCCGGCTCGTATTCGGTCAGCCCCATCGGCAGCCCCCACTCACCCGCGGGCGTCGGGCCCGCCAGCGTCATTCCATCCCGTTGCCGGGCGCCCTGCCATCCCCCGGCACGGGTGAGAAGGAGTGCGTACCGGCCGGGCGGCTGGGGTTCGGACCCTGACCGCGGGCTCAGGGTGCATCGTGGGGGCATGGGACAGACAGCGCTCAGACCGTGGCGCGACGACTGGGCCGGGCAACTGCAGGGACGCAACTGCGTGCTCTGCGCGCTCATCGGCGTCAGCGCGAATAGCTGGGGCGTGCGGGTATACACCGGCCGGTACGTCGATGCCTACCTGCCGAGATCGGGTTCGGTCCTCGGCTACACGGTTGCCGTCTGGAACGGCAGGCACGTGTCCGAGCCGACTCAGCTGAGCAACGACGAATCGGCTGGCTACTGGCAGGAGACGATCGAGGTCGGCCGGGCGGTGGAGAAGACGTTCGAGCACGCCAAGATGAACTACCAGATGCTGGGGAACGGCGTGCCGCATCTGCATGCCCACATCGTTCCCCGGCCTCTGCTGGACCCGGCACCGGGCCAGCCGCTGCCCTGGCCGTACCTGGACGAGGGACAGCAGGACCACGAGGTGTTCATGACGGCGGTCGGACAGCTCAGGGCCGCCCTGGCCTGATCAGCCGCCTTCGAACGCGATCAGTGTCACGACGATGCCGTTGCCCGCGCCGACCAGCATCGCGTCGAACGTGTGCTGCGTGACGGGATTCCAGGTGGTGAGATCGGTATTCGTCCACCAGTGGCCGCCCGGTCCGATCAGGCCCGACACTTCCGCGAAGATGTCGCCGGGTTCGTCCGTGTGGCGCCGCAGCCGGCGAGCGTTGCGCGAGCCGTCCAGGACCATGCTGGCTTCCAGGCTGGTCAGCAGTTCGATGGCGGTCGGCTCATCAACCTCCCACAGTCGGCTCCACAGGTCGTCTGCGTCGGCGGGAACGCTGACCTTCTGCCGCTGCTGCTTTAGCTGCCGGAGCGAACGGGCCGGGTACCTGCCCGGGATGTCACTGTCGGCCAGCAGGCCGGCATCTCTCACGACTCCGAAGACCACGTCGGGCACCGCGGCTGGCGCACTCGCATTGGCCCAGGCGAGCAGCTGGCCATTGCCCATGGTCCGAGCCAGGTCAGCACACAGGTCTTGCAGGCGGTTCAGGTTGCCTGCGTCCGGAGCGCCGCCAGCATCCATGACGGCCAGTATGTCAGGCGATGTCAGGCGACCTTGTCCGGCGCTCGTTCCCGGCGGGAGCGGTTGAGATCGGGACACAGGTCCCGAACGAAGCCTCGTACCGATCCATGGTCATTTACCGGGATAGGTGAGACTGTGGAGCCAGGCGTGAGAAGGGATACGTACATGAGCATGCTCTTTCAGTCGCGGGCGGGGACCGGCCCTCGTGGCAGGGTTGAGACGGTGCTGGACCAGATGGCCGGGCCGTGGTGGATGTTCCTCGTCACCGGGATAGCGTGGCTGGTCATCTCCCTGATCGTGCTGCGGTTCCGGCTATCCTCGGTGGTCGCTGTTGGCGTGCTGATGGGCGTGGTCTTCGTGGGCGGCTGGGTCAGTGAGCTCCTCATTGCCTCGACCCGAACGCGCTGGCGCTGGGCGCACGTGCTGATGGCGATCCTGTTCCTGTTCGGGGCGTGCTGGTCGTTCGCGAGCCCGTTCGGCGCGTTCTGGGCGCTAGCCACCATCTTCGGGTTGCTGCTTGTCTTCCGTGGCAGCCTCGACTTCTTCACCTCGATCTCCTCGCGGGAGATCAGCCCGCACTGGTGGCTGGGCATGATCGCTGGCGTGCTGGAGATCCTGCTGGGCTTCTGGGTATCCCAGCAGGAGTTCCCGGCGCGGGCGCTGCTGCTGCTGATCTGGGTCGGGTTCTTCGCGCTGTTCCGGGGCTTCTCCGACATCCTGCTCGCGTTCGAAGTACGGAGCGCTCAGCGCGGTTAGCTGCTCGTGTCCTGACCTTGGCTGTAAGCCCGCAGCCGCGCTGCGGGCAAGGAAAGCGCCCCGGGTCCACGGTGGACCCGGGGCGCTCCCTCGTATGCCGGGATCACGGCGCCGAGCCGAAGATGTGGTCACCGAGCTGAAGGACCACGTTCGCCAGCGGCAGGCCGCTGACGTTCTCGGTCGGCAGCCAGAAGTAGCCAGGGCCGCCGGCCGCGCTGACTGGCTCGGCGCTGGTGGCACCCACGAACTCCTCGGGCTGGTTGCCGCTGTTGGCAATCACCGCACCGGTCGCCTCGTCCACCACGCGCTCCTGCACGTAGACATGACCGCCATCCAGGTTGCTGAAGATGAACACGAACCGGTACCAGCCGGGGCCGGTGACCACGGGCGTGGTGCCGCAGGTGCCCGGGGAGCTGCTGCCGAAGCTGATGGCGTAGCCGCCGGTCACGGGGCAGGCCGTGATGATGTTGTCGCGCCCGTAGCTGCCCGCGCTGTCGTTCAGCCCTATGTCGTCATCCACCTGACCGCCCGCCGGCGCGGTGGCGGGCGACAGGTACAGGTCGTCGGTGACCGTGAAGCCCTTGGCCGGGAACACGTTCTCGCGCCCCGCCGCGGCGCCCGTGCCGAACAGGGCGTAAGGACCGGTGCAGTATTCGGTGGCCGTACTCGGGCAGCCCTTGCCCTCATTGACGGCCTGGGTGCCGGAGGTCAGCGCGAACCACCCGCCGACGAGTGCGCTGGTGCTGGGCGCGTAGTTGCCCGTGCCGCCGTTGGAGAATCCTGACGGGACCCTGTCGATGGTGCCGTAGTCGTCGACCGCGCCGTCGCAGTGCCCGATGGTCGGGTCCCCGCAGAAACCGCTGGTGTTCTGCTGGAACTCCTGCGAGAACGGCGTTACCGGGTACTTCGCGCTGCTGGCGGCGGCCTTGACGGCACTGCTGGCGGGCCGGTGAGCCCCCACGCTGCCCGCCTGCGCCGCAGTCAGGCTCAGGCCGGTCACCAGCGCCAGCGCGCCGGCCGCGGCGGCGATGACGCTAGACCACTTCCTGGACATGGGTTGGTCCTTTCCTTCTTGCTGGTGGTCTTGGTAGCCAGGGATCCTGAACCGCACGCCGACGCAGAGCGACGTACCTGCAAGGTGAAAGTCGCGATTACGATCCGTATTCAGCTGACCACGATGAGCGAGTTACGCGAGTCACGCTAGCGGCGCATGTGACAAGGATCCAGTTACCGGCCGGTTTCCCGATTACTGGTTTTTGCGCTATATGGAAGATCGCCAGAACCCCGGTCCCGACGTCGAGGACCCGCCGGCATGCAGGGCTAGAACACTGACACCGGGAGGTGCGCCGGGCCGCGCAAGTTGATCCGGCCATTCCACGCCACGTCGCCAGCGAGCGTCAGGCTGGGGAACCGGCCCAGCAGGTGCTCGAACGCGATGGCCGCCTCCAGCCGGGCCAGCGACGCGCCCAGGCAGTGGTGATGGCCGGCGCCGAAGGAGACGTGCTGCCGCGCGTTATCCCGGTCGAGCCGCAGTTCATCGGCGTCGGCACCCCAGAATCTCTCGTCCCGGTTGGCCGAACCCAGGCTGGCCATCACGAACGCGCCCGCCGGGATCGTGGTGCCGCCAACCGTGATCGGTTCCAGCGTGATCCGCCGGCTCGCCTGCACCGGGCTGTCGTACCTGAGCATCTCCTCCACGGCGTTGCCGATCAGAGCCGGGTCGTCGCGTAGCAGCGCAAGCTGCGCCGGGTGGGTCAGCAACGCGAGCGCGCCGCCGGCGATGAGGTTGACCGTGGTTTCGTGCCCGGCGATGTACAGCAGCAGCGTCTGCGCCACCAGCTCGTCGTCTCTTAGTGCGTCGCCGTCGTCCTCGGCGTGGATCAACGCAGTGAGCAGGTCGTCCGCCGGGTTGGCCCGCTTCCAGGCGATCATGTCTGCCGCTATCTGGGACATCTCCACGTCGGCGGCCAGGATTGCCTGGATCAGCCCGGCATCAGACACCGGCTCCAGCGAGCGCACCACCGTGCCGGTGAGCCGGCGGATCCGCTCGTGGTCGGCGGGGGGCGTGCCGAGCATCTCAGCGATCACGCTGAACGGCAGCGGGAACGCGAGCGCGTCGACCAGGTCAACCTTCCCCTCGGCGGCCATCGCGTCGAGCATGCCGTCGACCAGGCCGGTGATTCGAGGCCGCAGCGCCTCGATGGCCCGCGGCGTGAACGCCTTAGACACCAGCTTGCGGAGCCTGGTGTGATCCGGCGGGTCCCGGTCGAGCATGGACAGCGCGCTCGCCCGCGGCGCGTCGTCCCCGTACGCCTCTTCGCGCAGCTGGCGCAGCAAGCTGTCGGCGGCCACGTTGTGGTCCTCGACCGACAGGCCCGGTGCCCGCAGCAGCCAGGACACGTCGTCGTAGCCGGTGAGCAGCCAGAACCCGAATGGGTGCTGGTACACCGGAGCCTGCGCTCGCATGGTCGCGTACTGCGGGTAGGGGTCGTCGGCAAAGCCCGCCGCGAACGGGTCGAACAGCGGCGGCGTTTCTGGCAAGCAGGATCTCCTTAATAGCGGCGGCTTAGCCGGCGAAGCCGCACCCTCCCGGTCGGCCGCCTCCCCCTAGCATGCCACGCAAACCGCGGCAGCGGTCCGGGCCGCGTTCGCCGCGCGTTCGGGCGCCGGAGAGCACCGTGGTCAATGGGTGTCTGCCGGGCCATCCTGCTCCCCAGCGTCACTCAGCAGGTCCCACTCGATCTCTGCCAGCACCTGAAGCTGAGTGAGCTCCGCACTGACCAGTCTGCGCCGCCGCGGGCGTTGGCACAGATACCATCCGAAGCCAGCGAGCAGCATCGGGCCCGCAAAGAGCAGTAAGACGCAGCTGGTCACCGCGACGTCGGCCATACGGTGTCCTGGCCTGCGACGCGGCGCTACATCCGGGCGCT
>JASIGS010000092.1 GCA_030052355.1 Streptosporangiaceae bacterium
TCCAGCTGCCTGAGCGCGAGAACCGCACCACGGCGTTCTGCGAGCTGCGGGTGCATCCGGAGCGGCGGCGGGCAGGGGCGGGCTCGGAGCTGCTGGAGCACTGTGTCAAGCGGGCGCGGGAAGCCGGCCGCGTCAGGCTGCGGAGCCACGCGAGGGACGGATCGGCGGGCGCGGCGTTCGCGACAGCCAGGGGCGCGACCGGCGGTATAGAGCAGGTAAGCCGCACCATGGACGTCGAGGCCGACCTGCCCGCCAGGCTGGCCTCGCTGCGGGCGGATGCACAGGCTAGTGCCGCGGGATACGAGACGCTCTCCTGGGCGGTCCCCACGCCGGAAGAACATGTGCCGCAGCTCGTCGAACTGCACCGGCTCTTCGCCGACGCGCCGCATGATGAGGGCATCGAGACGATGGAGCTCGACGCCGACAGGCTCAGGAGCATGGAGCAGTTGCTGCTCTCCAGGGGGATGCGGTGGCACACGGTGGTGGCGCGGCAGGCCAGCAGCGGGCAGCTGGTGGCGCTGACCGAGATCGTCATCGACCCGGACACGCCGGACTGGGGCTTCCAGCAGCTGACCGCCGTCCGGCGTGAGCACCGGGGCCACCGGCTCGGCCTGCTGGTCAAGATCGTCATGCTCGACCGGCTGGCCGAGCGCGAGCCAGGCGTTCGGCGCATCTTCACCGGCAACGCGGGGGCGAACGACCACATGATCGGCATCAACGAGCAGCTCGGTTACCGGGTTGCGGCGGTGTCGCGGTCCTGGGACCTCGATCTGGCAAGCCCGTAGCGGCCGTACCCGGCGGCCCAAGTGACGTTGTAGCGGTTCGGGTCGAGCAAAACGGTCGAAGCCGGGCATGATTCTGGGGGCAACCGCTACAACGTTGCGCGAGGACGGTTCCGGTGCGCCGTGCCTTGACCTGAAATCGAGATATTACTTATCGTCATCCTATGCGAATCGAGCAGTTCGATCCCAAGGCGGATGCCGACAGCCTCCGCGCGTGTCACCAGATCGCCGTTGCTGCCAACAAGTACGACACCCCCTTCCTGCCGCCGCCGTCATTCAATGCCTTCAAGGGCGAATGGGCGCACGGCTGGGGCCTCGACGAAGCCAGCGAGACCTGGCTCGCGCGGGACGACTCGGACAATGCCGTCGGCTGTTACCGTCTCAGGCTGCCGGAGCGGGACAACCGCGACGTTGCCTTCTGCAGCCCGATAGTCGCGCCCGACCGGCGACGGTCAGGCGCGGGGTCGGCACTGCTGGCACACAGCGCCGACCGGGCCCGTCAGGCGGGCCGTCACCGGTTGCAGAGCTGGGCGCCCGACGGCTCCGCCGGCGAGGCGTTCGCGAAGGCCAAGGGCGCCCGCGGCGGTATCGACGAAGTCATGCGGACCATGGACGTCGACGCGAGCCTGCCCGCCAGGCTGACCCCGCTTCGGTCGGACGCGCAGGCGCACGCGGACGGCTATGAGGTGCTGTCCTGGCAAGCGCCAACGCCGGAGGAGCATCTCCAAGAGCTTGTCGAGCTCGAGCGGCTCATCGCGGACGCGCCCATGGACGAGGGCATGGAGCCGATGGCCTGGGACGCGGACCGGATCCGCAGCATGGAAGACGCCATGCTCGCCATGGGGGCGCGTAGCTACACGGTGGTGGCGCGGCACTCCGGCAGCGGGCAGCTGGTGGCGCTGACCGAGATCGTCCTCGACCCGGACACGCCGGACTGGGGCTTCCAGCAGCTCACCTCCGTCCGGCGGGAGCACCGGGGCCACCGCCTCGGCCTGCTGGTAAAGATCGCGATGCTCGACCTGCTCGCCGAGCGCGAGGCAGCTCTGCGGCACATCTTCACCGGCAACGCCGGGGCGAACGAACACATGATCGCCATCAACGAGCAGCTCGGTTACCGGATCGCGGCGATCATGCGGTCGTGGGAACTCGACCTGGCCGGGTGAACGGTCCGGGGCCCGGCCGCGCCGGCCACGGCCGGCGCGGCCCGCCCTGCCGTTATTGATTTGCCTCCGACCGGCCGCCGGGGTTAGATCACCGGGTGCACATCGAGCGGTTCGACCCGCAGACCGACGCAGACCGGCTGAAAGCCTGCCACGACATCGTGCTGGCCGGGACGCCGATCGACAATCCCAACCTGCCTGGGTGGCCGTTTGAGTCGTTCCGCGGCAAGTGGACGCGCAGCTACGACTCGGCTCCCAGTGAGGCCTGGCTCGCGACCGACGGGGCGGGCGAGCCGGTCGGCTGCTACCTGCTCAGGCTGCCGCACAAGGAGAACGTCACCCAGGCCAGGGTGATCCTGCAGGTGGCACCCGCCAGGCGGCGTTCCGGCATCGGCTCGCAGCTGCTGGCGCACTGCTCCGGGCGGGCGCGCTCGGCCGGGCGTACCCGCATCGGCTCCGACGCCAGGGACGGCTCGCCGGGAGCGGCCTTCGGCACGGCCGTGGGCGCCGAGCCAGGGATCCCCGAAGTGACCAGGATCCTGGACATCGACCCGGAGCTGCCGGCCCGGCTCGACCGCCTGCGCGCCGAGGCAGCGGCCAAGGCTGCTGGCTACTCGCTGCTGTCCTGGCTTGGCCCGACGCCGAAGGAGCACCTGGACCAGGTCGCGGGCGTGCACAACGCGATGGCCGACGCGCCGCACAACGAGGGCGTCCAGGCCACGGTCTGGGACGGCGAGCGGATCGCGAAGCAGGAGCAGCACGCGGCGGAGCACGGCCTGCGGTTCCGGTCCGTGGCCGCGCGCAACGACGGCACGGGCGAGATCGCCGCGCTCACTCAGATCTGCACGGACGACGGCACGCCGGGGTGGGCGTTCCAGCAGATCACCGCGGTGCGCCAACAGGACCGCGGGCACCGTCTCGGCCTGCTGGTCAAGGTCGAGAACCTGGAACAGCTGCTGACGGACGACGCGGGCGTGCGCC
>JASIGS010000093.1 GCA_030052355.1 Streptosporangiaceae bacterium
TGCTCGACGAGTACGGGCCCGACCTCGTGGTGCTGTCGCCGGGGCCGGGCCGGCCTTCCGACTTCGGCTGCGACAAGCTGCTGTCCGCGCTCGACGAGCGGGGGCTGCCGGCCTTCGGCGTGTGCCTAGGCCTGCAGGCAATGGTCGAGCACGCGGGCGGGTCGCTCGGCCTGCTCGCGACGCCGGTGCACGGCAAGCCGAGCCAGGTCCGGGTGCTCGGGGGCCGGCTGCTGGCGGGGCTGCCCGCCGAGTTCACCGCGGCGCGGTACCACTCCCTGCACGCCCGGCCAGAGCAGGTCGCCGGCGGGTTCGAGGTCACCGCGGTGACGGACGACGGGGTGGTGATGGCGATCGAGGACCCAGGTCGCGGCCGGTGGGCGGTCCAGTTTCACCCCGAGTCGATCCTGACGACGGCGGGCCAGGCGGGCCACCGGGTGATCGAGAACGTGCTCCGGCTGAGCCGCGAGCGGACCGCGGCTCCCTGATCCGTGCCCCGTCGCCGGGCTGGCAGCGCACTACCCGCGGCGCCCAGACGGGTGCGGCGTCCTCGGGCTGTGCTCGATCCTCAACACCGTGACAGTAGCGCGGGCTGTAGCGCCCGTTTCAAACTGATTTGTCGCCGCGAAAGCGTCACGGTGTCAGTCCACAAGATCCTTACCTTCGTGCGCGAGCGCGGATGTGGCATTGTTGCGGCATGCCCGACATCAGCTATCCAGTGGCAGATGGCACCATGCCCGGCTATCTCGCCGTCCCGCCCGCGACACCGGGCCCGTGGCCTGGCGTTGTCGTCATCCACGAGGCGTTCGGCCTGAGCGATGACATCCGGCGCGTTGCCGATGGCATCGCCGAGCACGGCTACCTGGCCCTGGCGCCCGACCTGTTCGACGGCAAGGCGTGGATCCGGTGCGTCCGCAGCGCGTTCATGCAGCTGCGGGCGAATAGCGGGCCGGCGTTCGCTGCCCTCGATGCCGCTCGGGAGTTCCTCGCTGGCCGCCCCGACTGCACGGGCAAGGCCGGCGTCATCGGGTTCTGCCTGGGCGGCGGGTTCGCGCTGCTGTGTGCGCCGCGGCCGGGCTTCGGCGTGGCGGCCATCAACTACGGCGACGTGCCGCAGGACGCCGAGGCCGTGCTCGCCGGTTCCTGCCCGGTGGTGGGCAGTTTCGGCGGGCGCGACCCCATGGGCACCAAGCCTCCTGAGCGGCTGCAGCGGGCGCTCGCTGTGCTCGAGGTGCCGCACGACGTGCACGTCTACCCGGGTTCCGGGCACCGGTTCATGACGAAGGCGTCGGGCGCAAGCGCGATCTTCGCCAGGGTAACCAGGATGACCTACCAGCCGGAGGACGCCGCTGACGCCTGGGAGCGGATCTACGGCTTCTTCGGGACCTACCTGCAGTCCTGAACCTGCGACCCGGCAGCATCGATCCGGCGGTCGGCCTGGGCGTGGGCGGCCTGGGCGTGGGCGGTCAGGGCTCTGGGCGGTCAGGGCAGCGGATCGTGGTGTACCTGGCTCGCCGGGATGCTGGCAGCCAGCACGGCCGCCGCCTGCCGGACCATGGCGGCAGGACCGCAGATGTAGGCCTCGGTGTGCTCGAACAGGCCGTGCGCGCCGACGACGTCCGGCAGCAGCCCCGTCCTGCCGCGGAAGCCTGGCTCCTCCGACAGCACCGGGATGACCCGCAACTGCGGGCAGGCGAGCTCGAGCAGTCGCAGGTCTTCGAGGTCGTACAGATCGAAGTGCTGGCGGGCGCCGACGAACAGGGTGATCTTCCGCTTCGGGCGCTGGGCAGGCAGCTCGGGCCCTGGCTCGGGGCCTGGCTCCGGCACCGGCCGCTGCGGCACGGCGGCGAGTGCCTGCTCGATGATCGCCTTGATCGGCGCGAGGCCGGTGCCGCCCGCCACGCAGAGCAGGTCCCGGTCACCAGGTGCCAGCGTCATGTCGCCGCGCGGCGCCCCGAGCACCACGCCGTCCCCGATGTCGGTGTGGTAGACGAGCGTGTTGCTGACCAGCCCGCCGGGGACCGCGCGCACGTGCAGCTTGATGAGACCGCTCGGCCGTGGTGAGTTCGCGATCGAGTACGGCCGCCAGACCCGTGGCCACCTGGTCACCTG
Source organism: Streptosporangiaceae bacterium (assembly GCA_030052355.1). The sequence continues at coordinate 2,110 of JASIGS010000093.1, forward strand.
GACCGGCACGTACTGACCGGGCCGGTAGGACAACGGCTGGCTCGGCCGCAGCGTCAGCACTGCCACGCCGGGTGAGCGCAGCTCCCGCCCGACGAGCTCGGCCACCCACCACGGGGGCGCGTCCTTGGCGTCCGTGGCTGCGGCCTCCGCCATGGTGGCGGAGAAGTAGTCGAGGGTCCGCTGCCAGGCGTCCTGGACGTCCTGTGTCCAGCCGTCGGCGATGAAATGGCCGGCCGTATCGCGGAACGCCGCGAAGAACGCGGGGTAATGCCTGCTCGTGACGCCGAACTTGCGGTGGTCCCGGCCGAGCTGGGTCAGGATCTCCGCGCAGCCGTGCTTGTTGTCGAGCCTTCCGACGAGCTCGGTCAGGGCGCCGAACATGTTCTCCCGCTGCGCGGTCATGCTCATGGGGAACAGCGAACGCATTTCCGGATTGGCCACGAAGAGCCGCGCGTAGAAATACTCCAGTGCGGCGGCACCTTCCGAAAGCAAGTGCGCGAAACTTTCCTTGACCAGCCGTGCGTCGCGGTAACCCGAGTCCGCAGAATTGTCGTCGGCCGACCTTTCTGCGCTCATTTTCTCTTGCCGGACTGGTGGCTCAGAAAGGTTTCTCCCGGGTAAGCACTCGGGGTCGGCGGAGGACTCTGGCGAGGGTCGTACACCGCGCTGAGCAGCATCACCGGACTGGAGCGAATCGGTGCGCGCGCTGCCCAATGCGAATGTCACGCCGTTAGTCTCGCATCGCTACCGGCTGTATACAACCCATTCCTAGTAAGTACTAGTATTGAGTACGGAGTGTTACAGAACACCGTTCTAGGCGTCCTAGAAGACGACCGGTGACGTGTCTATTATTACGTCGATTGCCGACTTGTCGGTATGCGGGCACGCCGCTTGGCGGGGGGCGTGCGATTGCGCAACCGATTGCAATAGTTACCTAGCGTGGCCACGTGCGCCGCTGCCGGGCCGCCCAAGGGCGCTCGCTCGGCCGCCAGCAAGCCCTCACAGCGGCGAGCGGTAGCCGTTCAGCCAGTGCACCTGCAGCCAGACGACGGCGCTCGCCCATGCCCCGGTGACCTCGAGCACGCCGACGGCGATGAGCATGAGGCCGCCGATGCGGGTGATCAGCCGCGCGTGCCGCCGGGCGAATCCGAACAGGCTGACCCCGCGCTGGAAGGCGAACGCCACGATGAGGAACGGGATGCCAAGGCCGAGCCCGTAGACGAAGGCGAGCAGACCGCCCCGCAGCGCGGTGCCGCTGTTCTCGCTGAGGGTCAGCACGGCGGCCAGCGTCGGCCCGATGCAGGGTGTCCAGCCGAGGCCGAACATCACGCCGAGCAGGGGCGCACCGGCAAGCCCGGCCCGCGGCCGGAAGGATGGCCGGAATATCCGGCCAGCCAAGGTAAACCTGTCGAAGGCGCCCATGAACAGCAGCCCGAGCACGATGATGAGGCAGCCGAGCACCTTCGTGATCACCGCTGAGTGGCTGCTGAGCGCGTCCCCGACGCTGCTGACGGTGATGCCTTCGAGCGCGAACAGGGCGGAGAACCCCAGCACGAAGAGCAAGGTGCCGAGGACGACGCGACCGCGGG
>JASIGS010000094.1 GCA_030052355.1 Streptosporangiaceae bacterium
GGACGGCCACCGGGATCTGCTCGCCGGCCTGGCCGCGCGGCTTGCGGGCAAGATCGTGGTGGACTGCGTCAACCCGCTTGGCTTCGACCACCGCGGTGCCTACGTGCTGCCGGTGCCGGAGGGCAGCGCGGCGCAGCAGGCCGCGGCCGTGCTGCCGGACAGCACGGTGGTCGGCGCGTTCCATCACGTATCGGCCACCCTGCTGCTCGACCCGACCGTCGAGCGGATGGACCTTGACGTCCTGGTGCTCGGCGACCACCGTCCCGCCACCGACACGGTGGCGGCGATCGCGGACGAGATCCCCGGCATGCGGGGCGTTTACGGCGGCCGGCTGCGCAACTGCGGGCAGGTGGAGGCGCTGACCGCCAACCTGGTGTCGATCAACCGGCGTTACGGCGCCCACGCGGGCCTGCGTATTACCGACGTGTGAGCGCGTCAGCGGGGCGGCGGACGCCCGTGTGTAATGTCACTCATTGTGATTGGCCGAGCACGTAAGGATGCGGCTCCGCCGGGCGTGCAGCCCGAGCTACCCGCGGTCTTGCTGCCCGCGCGCCAGCAGACCCTGCTGTCGGCGATCGCGGCGCGGGCGGCGGTGGGGGCCGGGCTGCTGGTTCTCACGACCGCCATCGTGTACGCCCAGCGCGGTGGCTACGCCGACGAGGCGAGACCAGGGCAGCCGCTGAACCTGGTCGCGGCCGCCTACTACGCGACCATCACGTTGTCGACGATCGGGTACGGCGACATCGTCCCGGTGACGAGCCTGACCAGGCTCGTCAACATCGTGGTCATCACGCCGATCCGGGTCGTCTTCCTGATCGTGCTGGTCGGCACGACCGTCGAGGTGCTCGCCGAGCGAACCCGGCTCAGGATGCGCGTCGCCAGATGGAGGTCAAAGGTGGCCGGTCACACGGTTCTTGTCGGATATGGCACCAAGGGCCGCAGCGCGCTGGCGACGCTGCTCGGTACGGGCATCCCGGTGACGTCGATCGTGGTGGTCGACGCGGCCGCGGACGTCGTGGCGGAGGCGCACCGCAACGGCCTGGCCGGCGTGACCGGCGACGCAACCCGGCGTGAGGTGCTGCTCAGCGCCCGTGCAGACGTTGCCGCCCGGATGCTGATCGCCGTTGGCCGTGACGACAGCGCGGTGCTGGTCGCCCTCACCGCGCGCCAGCTCAACCCGTCACTGAGTATTGTCGGCACGGTGCGGGAGGCCGAGAACGAGCCGCTGCTCAGGCAGTCGGGTGCCACGCAGGTGGTGAGCTCGGCCGACGTCGCCGGACGGCTGCTCGGGCTGGCGGTCACCGACCCCGGTGCGAGCCAGGCGGTGGCGCGCCTGCTCGACCCGGACCGGGAGGACGGTCAGCGGTAGGAGTACTCGGGTGTCGGGAAGCTGCCGGAGACCACGTCGGCGGCGTAAGCCTGGACCGCGTCGCGCAGCACGCCCGCCACGTCCGCGTACCGCTTGACGAACTTGGGCGTCCGCGGCGACAGCCCCGCCATGTCCTGCCACACCAGAACCTGCGCGTCGCAATCCGGGCCGGCCCCGATCCCGATCGTGGGGATGTCGAGGCTCTGCGTCACGCGCGCGGCCAGCTCCGCCGGCACGCACTCAAGCACCACCGCGAACGCGCCAGCGGCCTGCAGCGCCTTGGCGTCGTGCAGCAGCCGCTCGCCGTCCTCGCCGCGGCCCTGCACCCGGTAGCCGCCGAAAGCGTTCACCGACTGCGGCGTCAGGCCGAGGTGCGCCATGACCGGGATGCCAGCGGCGACGAGCTCCTCGACCTGCCGGACCACCCGGTAGCCGCCTTCCAGCTTCACCGCGTGCGCACCAGCCTCCTTCAGGAACCGGGTACCCGCGTGCAGCGCGGCCTCGGGCGAGGACTGGTAGGAGCCGAACGGCAGATCGGCCACGATCATGGCGCGGCGGGTGCCGCGTACCACCGCGGCTGTTAGCGGCAGCAACTCGTCGAGGCTGACCGGCAGGGTGGAGTCGTGCCCGTAGACGACCATCGAGGCCGAATCGCCGACCAGCAGCACCGGGATCCCGGCGTCGTCGAAGACCCTGGCGGTCAGCGCGTCGTAGGCGGTGAGCATGGGCCACTTCTCACCGCGTGCCTTGCCCGCGGCGATGTCCCTGACGGTGACACGCCTGGTGGCGGCACCCCCGTAGAGCTGCTCGCCGGGTGTGGTTCCCGTGGTCGGTGCGCCCGCTGCGGCCTGATCGGTGCCGCGCTGGTCAGGATTCATTGGCTGTCCTCCGCGTCTCGTTGCGCCCTTGTGGCGTCCCCGGACCCTTAGATGATGACATGGCCAGCGGGCGCTGGCGAACCTGTGCCTGCAGGTAGCGCGGCACTGGCACCCGGATGGCGCGGTGGGACCGATTTCTGATACGGTCGTGGTTCGTTTCGTTACCCCGAACCAGCCGGGGGAGCGATCCCTGACCCCGCGGATGCACGAGCAGGAAATGAACGGCGACCATGCTGGCCTGTCCGCGGCGGAGGCGGCGCGTCCGCGCCGCCCGGGACGGCCGCGCAGCGAACGGGCGGACCGGGCGATCATGGCGGCAGCGCTCGAGCTGTTTGCCAGTCACGGCCCGGACGGGCTGGCCATCGAGCAGGTAGCGGCCCTGGCCGGGGTGGGCAAGGCCACGGTCTACCGGCGCTGGCCAGGCAAGGAGGACCTCCTGCTGGACGCGCTCGGCACGCTGGGCACACCGCTGCCCGCGCCGCAGGGCAGGTCGGTACGAGCCGACCTGGTCGCGCTGTGCGAAGCAATATGGACCGAGGCTGCCGACCCCCGGCAGGCTCGCCTGCTCGCGCTGCTACAGGGCGAGGGGAACGCGTACCCGCGGCTGCTGGCCAGGTACACAGAGACGGTCATGCGCCCGCGCCGCGACGCCGTCAGGTCGGTGCTCAGGCGCGGGGTCGCCACCGGCGAGCTGCGCGAGGACACCGATGTCGACGCGGCCGCGCTGCTGCTGACCGGCGCGATGCTCGCCAGGCCGTACAGCGAGGATCAGGCGGCTTCGCGGTACGCCAGGCGCGTCGTGGCCGAGCTGATCCGCGGCCTCGCCGCGCACTAGCGCTGTCGCGGGGACCGGGCTAGTCCGTGCGCTCGCGCCAGCGGCTGGTGATCGGCAGGCGGCGATCGCGCCCGAAGTTCTTGACCGAGATCTTCGGGCCCGGCGGGTACTGCCTTCGCTTGTACTCGGCCCGGTCCACGAGCCGGATGACGCGCTCGACCAGGTCCGGGTCGTACCCGGCCGCGACCAGCTCGGCCGAGCCCATGTCCTTCTCGATGTAGTCGTCGAGCAGCGGGTCGAGCACGGGATAGTCCGGCAGCGAGTCGGTGTCGAGCTGCCCGGGCGCCAGCTCGGCACTCGGCGGCTTGGTGATCGAATTCTCCGGTATCGGCGGCGTCTCGCCGCGCTCCTCGGCCTGCTCGTTCCGCCACCGGGCCAGCGCCCAGACGAGGGTCTTGGGTACGTCCTTGATCGGTGCGTAGCCGCCGACCGCGTCGCCGTACATGGTCGAGTAGCCGACTGCCAGCTCGCTCTTGTTGCCGTTGGCCAGCACCAGGTGGCCTTCCTCATTGGACAGCGACATCCAGATCATGCCGCGGATCCTGGCCTGCAGGTTCTCGGCGGCGATCCCGTGCAGGTCGAGGCTGACGTTGAAGCCGTCCAGCATCGGCTTGATCGGGATGAGGCGCGCGTGGATACCCTGCCGCCTGGCGAGTTCCTCGGCGTCGGTGACGGAATGGTCGGAAGAGTAGGGCCCGGGATTCAGCACCACGTGGACACGATCGGGCCCGAGTGCGTCGGCGGCGATCGTCGCGCACAGCGCGGAGTCGATCCCGCCAGACAGCCCCTGGATGACCGAGTTGAACCCGTTCTTGCGCACGTAGTCGCGGACGCCCAGCACCAGTGCGCCGTAGATCTCGGCCAGGTCGGGCAGCCGGGCGGCGAGCATCGGCGCCGTCAGCGGCTCGTCCGGCGACGGGGCGGGCAGCGGCGCGAGCTCGACGCGCTCGATGGTCATTGTCGTGCCGTCGTCCGCATTTGCCCGCTGCGGGATGGCCGGGAGCGCCGGGTTCGCTGCCGGCAGGTCCAGGTCGGCGAGCACCAGCGCCTCGTCGAACTGCGGGCCGCGGGCGAGCAGCCGGCCGTCCGGGGCCACGACGATCGAGTCGCCGTCGAAGACCAGCTCGTCCTGACCCCCGACCATGTTCGCGTAACAGAGGACGACACCAGCCTCACGCGCTCGACGGCGGCACAGCTCCAGTCGCACGTCATCCTTGTTGCGCTCGTACGGAGAGGCGTTCGGCACCACGAGCAGGCCGGCCTCGGCCTTGCGGGCCACCGCGACCGGCCCGCCGTCTTGCCACAGGTCCTCGCAGATCGCGATCGCCACGTCCACGTCCTGGCCGTCTTGTGCCGCGATGCGGAACACCGGCAGCGTGTCGCCGGGCCTGAAGTAGCGATACTCGTCGAACACGCCGTAGTTGGGCAGGTGGTGCTTGGCCGAGGTGATCACTACCGAGCCGCCGTGCAGGACCGCGGCGGCGTCGAGGGGCGAGCCCGCCGGAACGCCGACGCGCGGCGCCTCGTCGGCACGCCGGTCGAGGTACCCGACGACGGCTGCCACGCCGTCCAGACCCTCGGCCGCAAGGTCGGCCGCCAGCTTGTGCAGTGCCGAGATCGACGCATCCACGAACGAGCGGCGCAGCGCCAGGTCCTCGACCGGGTAGCCGGTCAGCATCATCTCAGGGAAGACGACGATCCTGGCGCCCTGCTCCGCCGCCCGCATGGTCCACTCGATGACCTTGTCGCTGTTTCCGGCCAGGTCGCCGACGGTCGCATTGAGCTGCGCCAGGCCAATCCTT
>JASIGS010000095.1 GCA_030052355.1 Streptosporangiaceae bacterium
GGGGTCTGCAGTGGCTCGAACCCGTACCGCGTGAAGACTGACCGCAGCACGCCGAAGGCGTGCTCGCGCAGGTCTACGTCGGCGGCGAGGAAGTCACGGGTTCCGGACGGCGGGTCGAACTGGCTAGGCATGTGATCTATCTTCGCGGACGGCTGCCGGTGCCGTCACATCAATACCGCCGAGTGCCAACCAGCAGGGAGTTCGCCAGGTCCGGCAGCACCACTTCGGTCCACACCAGCCTGCTGTCGCCCGCGAACATCGCCCGCTTCGGATCGTGCTGGCGGAGCGGCGAATCCGCTGGCAGCGCCGCTACCGGGGTCACATCGTCAGCGACGATCCGGCCCCCTGGCTTGAGCCAGCTCACCAGAGCGCCGAAGGTCGTACCCTCGCGCACCCCGCAGTCGACAAAGATCAGGTCGAACGGGGCGTACGGGCCGAGTTCGGTGACGGCGTCGCCGGTGAGCACCCGCACGCGCGCGTCATCGGCCAGCACCTCGGCCGCCGCGGCAGCGCGGACCGGATCGATCTCGGCGGTCCAGAGCTTGCAGTCGGCCGGCATGGCGCCTGACATCCAGGCAGCGCCGATCCCGGCTCCGGCACCCATCTCGGCTATGCGACCCGCAGTACAGCCCGCCGCCAGCACCGCCAGGAACCGGCCGACTCCAGGCAGGGAGGCCGATCCACGGCCGTGCCCGGGGTCCTCGCTCGTCACCGGGAAGCCGATCCGCCGCGCGGCGGCACGGGCACGCTCGACGAGGGCGGGGGTCTGCGGGTCTGCAGTCATGTTCTGCGACGGTACACGCGGGGCCCGCGATTGACCGCAGGGCCACAGCAAAGCAACGGCAACTGGGCGAGTAATGTTCAGCTTTCTCGGTTACTTTTTCGTGTCATGCGGCGGTATACGTCCATCGCGGTGCTGTTCGCGGTCATCGTGGCCCTGGGCCTGGCGGGCAGCGGGAGGGCGACAGTACCGAGCAATACGCCGGCCCGGCGAACCGGCAGGCCGAGCCACGGGAACCGGGTTCACCCGAAGGCGCCGTCCGGCCCGCACGACCTGACAAAGACCTCCCAGCACGACCCGGCCGCGACGCCGCAGCAGGACCTGACGACGGCACTGGCCACGCTGATCCGCGACGACGGTGATCACGTGGCGGTTTCCGTTGATGACCTGACCACCGGCGCGCAGGCAGCCAGCGGCGGCACGGAAGAGTTCGTGACCGCCAGCATCGTCAAGGTGGATATCCTCGCCACGCTGCTGTACCAGTCACAGCGCAGCGGCCAGCCTCTGACCGCGGCCCAGCAGGAGCTGGCGACCACGATGATCGAGAACAGTGACAACGATTCGGCGAGCGACCTGTACTACGAGGTCGGCGGCGCCGAGGCCATCGATGCCGCAAACCGCGCGTTCGGCCTCCGCGAGACGACGGTGGGCACGGACGGGTACTGGGGCCTGACGACCACGACCGTCGACGACCAGATCCGGCTGCTGCGCCTGGTCTTCACCCGCCCGTCGGTGCTGTCACCCGCTTCCCAGGGCTACGCCGAATACCTGATGAGCCACGTCGAGACGGACCAGCAGTGGGGCGTCCCGGCCGCCGCCGACCCGGGAACCGTGTTCATGGTGAAAAATGGCTGGCTGCCGAATCCCTACCTGTGGGAAATCAACAGCATCGGCGACGTCATGCACGATCACCAGCGCATGCTCGTCGCGGTCTTGTCCGACGACAACGCCACCGAGTACTCCGGCATCTCGATGGTCGAGGAAGTCGCCAGAGCGGCAGCCGCAGCCATGGCCGAAGGCGGCTCAGCCGAACGTGGCGCAGCAGCTCATCCGCCGCTGGCGGTCATCACACCTGGTCAGGTCTTCCGCCGGTAGGTACGGACGGCAAGCGGGGCGAACACCACGAGGATGCCAACCGCCCACAGCATCGACTCCCCGGCCGGAACGACCACCGGACCGCCCGTCATGAGACCGCGAGCGGCCGCGGCGAGCAACGTCATCGGGTTTGCCTTCGCGAAGCCTTGCAGCCAGCCGGGCATGGTTTGGATGGGCACCAGCAGCCCGCTGGCGAACACGATAGGGAACATCGCGGTGAAACCGAACGCCTGCACGCCCTGCGGCGTCTTGACCAGCAGGCCGATCAGGGCAGAAACCCAGCACATGGCGAGCGCGAAGGCCAGCACGAGCAAGCAGGCCGCGATCGCGGCGAACGGGTTGGTGCGCACCCGGAAGCCGAGCACCATGCCGAATCCGAGCGTCACGAGGACGGAGATGATGTACCTGGCGACGTCGCCCATGACCGCGCCGGCTAGCGGTGCCCAGCGCGCTATCGGGAGGCTGCGGAACCGGTCGAAGATCCCCGCGGAGATGTCCTGGTTGAGCATCAGGCCGGTGCCCAGCGTGGCGAACAGCACCGTCTGCACCAGGATGCCAGGGAGCACGTACTGGAGATAGTTGCTGCTCGAACCGGAGATCGCACCGCCGAACACGTAGACGAACAGCAACAGGAACATGATCGGCTGCAGGCTCAGGCCGAGCAGGTCCTCGGAATTGGTCCTGATCTTCAGCACGCTCCGCCAGGTCAGCGTGAACGACTGGCTGAGCCCGGCCAGCGGGCCGGGCCTCCGGCCGGCGGTGACCGGCGCTCCCGGCGCAGCGCCCACTGTTGCCGCACTCATTTCGCTTCCCTTCCAGCCTCGGCACGGTGTCCCGTCAGGGTCAGGAAGACCTCGTCGAGACTGCTCTTGCGCAAGCTGAACTCGCCGAGCTCGATCCCGGCGTCATCGAGCCGCCTGACGATGACCGGCAGCACCGCCGCGTTCGCCACCTGCGCGGTCATCCGCCTGGACTCCCCAATCGCCCGGTTGCCTGTTACCTCGGCGAGCACCGATGCGACGTCGCCCAGCCTGGCCTCATCCACGGGAACGACCTCGAGCACCTGGCCGCCGACCTTCGCCTTCAGCTCGTCCGGCGTTCCGGTCGCGAGCACCCTGCCGTGGTCGATGACCACGATGTCGTCGGCGAGCTGGTCTGCCTCGTCCAGGTACTGCGTCGTCAGGAGAACGGTCGCCCCGTCGTTCACCAGCATTCTGATCATGTCCCACACGTCGCTGCGGCCCTGCGGGTCAAGTCCGGTGGTGGGCTCGTCCAGGAACAGCACCTGCGGCCTGCCCACCAGGCTCGCGGCCAGGTCGAGCCGCCGCCGCATGCCACCGGAGTACGTCTTCACCGGCCTGCTCGCCGCCTCCGCCAGGCCGAACCGGCCGAGCAGTTCCCTCGCGCGTGCCCG
>JASIGS010000013.1 GCA_030052355.1 Streptosporangiaceae bacterium
CGGCCGGCCCTGGCGCCTCGCCGGCCTGCACGCGGCGCGCGCTGAAGATCGACGCGAGCCCCGACGTGAACTGATGGTCCATCCGGGCGCCGACCCTCGCATAGCCGAGGAACACGATGCAGCTGATGATGACGACGATGATCCACGCGGGGTGGCCGTTCACCCGGCTCCAGTCGTTCAGCCCGTGCAGGACCGCCGCGATGGCCAGCCCGATGAAGCCGACGAGCCAGGTGTGCCGCCGCGTCACGGCGAGGCCGATGAAGTAGCCGGTCACACCAGCCCAGCAGGCGTGCGTGATCGGGTCGGTGAGGAACCGCCAGACGAAGCTGACGATGAAGTACCAGACCGGGCCGATCAGCGCCGCGAACACCGAGTCCGGTCTTGAGTGTCCGGTGGCGATCAGGTGCCTGATCGACGGCGTGGCGGCCGTCACGGTCTGGTAGAACGCGGCGACCGAGTTGGTCGTGAAGTAGTGGACGACCTCGCTGGCGCCGAAAACCAGGCCGCTGACCGCGCCGAGAAACAAGTAGTCCCTGGGCAGGATGACGCGGCCGCGGAACAGCAGCGCGACCGCCAGCACCGGGATGGCCTTCACCAGTTCCTCGGGGATGCCAACGGTGAAGATGCTCAGGCCCAGGGTGCTCTCGCTGCTGTGCAGCGCGTCCTCCAGCAGGATCGCGAGCGGCACCTGCGTGACCAGCGCGATGACGACGATCACGGCGAGCATCGGCCTGGTGACGTGATCCGGCCGCACGATGACGCTGAGGAGCAGCAGCCACGCAACCGCGAAGTAGGCCGCGAAGATCCAGGCGGCGATCGTGAACGTCCTCGAGCTGAGGTTGGTGTCCAAGATCACTAGCGCGATCGACGGCACGCAGACCAGTGCCAGGAAGAGCAGCACGGGAAAGCTGCGCAGCGCGTGGTGGCGAAACCAGTCGGTCAGCGGGAACAGGTCGCTGACCGGCCCGGCCTGGCGCCGGCTAGGCAGCGGAACCCGCGGGTCAGAAGCGTGCATGGTGATCCTCCAGATCTCCGTGGCTTCGCCGTCGTGTTACCTGACGCCGAGTGTCTTCTGAACGACCCTGGAGATCGGCTCAGCCCTGCCGTAGCGGACCAGCGGGGTGAACGGTGCCCCCTATCCTTCGGTTTCCCGCCGCCAGTTCTCGCCGAACTCGTTGTCGTGCAGCTTGCGAAGTTCCTCTGCGTAGTGATCCAGGCGCTCGGCAGCGCGCTGCATCTCGTGGAAGTCGTGGCCGTGCTCGCGCGCGGCGGTCTTTTCCTCCGCCCGCTTGCGGACGATGCTGAGCTCCTCGTGGCTCAGTTCCGCCACCTTGGCCAGCGTCTCTTCCAGGTTCACGTGCACCTCCGCAGTCGATATCGCCCGGGTCGTACCCTCTCATCGTCCACCCCCGCCGATCACCGACGTCGGCGGCCGTGTCATTAGCACCCTCCAGGCTGGGCAAGACTGACAGGCATGCGCTTCCCGCGGCTCGGCACGGCCCTGGTGGCGGCGTGCACGATGGCGCTGGCCGCTTCGGCATGCGACGCCACGGCCAGCACGCACGGCGCCGCCGCGAGCACCACACCCGTCATAAAGGGAACGAGCTATTACCTATCGCTCGGTGACTCGCTGGCTGTCGGCGTCCAGCCGGACTCAACGGGCGCCAGCGTGCCCACCGACAGCGGGTACGCGAACCGGCTCTACGGCATGCTGCGCGGCAAGGACAAGCAACTCCACCTGGTCAAGCTCGGCTGCTCGGGCGAGACCACCGTGACCATGATCCACGGGGGCATCTGCTCCTACCCTGGCGGGTCCCAGCTCGCCGCGGCGGAGGCGTTCCTGCGGGACCACCGCGGTCACGTCGCGCTGGTGACCATCGACATCGGCGCCAACGACCCGAACTCCTGCATCCTCGGCGGCCTGCCGGTCAGCAAGATCCCGGGCTGCGTCAACGGCACCATCGGCCGGACGCTCGGTGACCTGCGCGTCATCCTTTCCGGCCTGCGCGAGGCGGGCGGCGACCGGGTGCCGATCATCGGGATGACCTACTACGTCCCCGAGCTGGCAGGCTGGCTGGACAACCGGTCGGGCAAGGAGATCGCCGTGCTCACCGAACGGCTGGTCGCCGGGTACAACAACATGCTCAGCGGCGTCTACAAGCAGTACGGCGCCGGGGTGGCCAACGTGTTCGCGGCGTTCGGCAGCGCCGACTTCTCGAGCAAGGTGCGGCTGCCCGGTTACGGGCTGCTGCCACGCAACGTCGCCACGGTCTGCGAGTGGACCTGGTCGTGTGCATCCTCGCCGCGAGGGCCCAACGAGCACGCCAACGACACCGGCTACGCCGTCATAGCCAGGCAGTTCCTGCTCGCCTACACGCACGCCTAGGCTCCATGCCGCGGGCCGCGCCAGCCTCTCGGGGAACCGCCGATGCGGCGCTCCCACGGGACAACGAGGCCATCGTTGGCAGGGTCGTAGTGCCTGCCAGGGCTACGCTGCTGGCAGACGGGAGCCGCACAGATGCATCTGACCGTTCTGGCAGTCCCAGACTGCCCCAGTGCGCCTGTTCTCAATGACCGGCTCGCGGTTGTGCTGGACGGCCGGGCCGCTGTCTCGGTATCCCACGAGGTGATCCGCAGTGAGGGCGAAGCGGCCAGGCGGGGCATGCACGGCTCGCCCACCCTGCTGGTCGACGGGGTAGACCCGTTTGCCGAGCCAGGGCAGGCGGCGAGCATGTCATGTCGGATGTACCGCGATGAGAACGGGCAGACTTCGGGCGCCCCATCGCTCGGCCAGCTCAGCAGGGCAATCGAGGATGCCACAGCCACGCCTGCCGAGCCGCAGGACCCAGCCTGGCTGGACTCGCTCGGGCGCAGCGGCCGCGGCCGCGTCGCACCCGCCGAACGTGGTCTGCGCGCTGTGCACAAGGCTGTGCTCCGGTCGTTCATCAACACGGGCGCTGCGCCCGACACCGCCAGCCTGGCCGAGCACGCTGCACCGCACGACGTGGCAGAGATAATGGCCGAGCTGGCCGACGGCGATTTCCTATGTCTCGATGACGCCGGTCAGATCACCGCTGCGTACCCTTTCTCCGCGCTGCCGACGCCGCACCGGCTGCGGATATCAGGCAGCCCGGCCCTCTTCGCCATGTGCGCCATCGACGCCCTGGGCGTGTCCGCGATGACCGGCCTGCCTGTGGTGATCGAGTCGGCCGACCCGTCCACCGGCGAGCCGGTCACCGTGAACGTTGACGGGGCCAGCAGCAGCTGGAATCCGGCCACGGCTGTGGTATACGTCGGCCGCACGGGCGAGGGCTGCGCCGGGCCGTCAGCATCGGTTTGCTGCGGGTACATGAACTTCTTCGCCACCCGTGCAGCCGCCACGGCGTGGGCAGCCTCGCATCCGGAGATCACCGGCGGCATCCTGGACCAAGCCCGCGCCCTGCAAACAGGCATCGGCATCTTCGGCGATCTACTCAGCTAGCCACCACCCTGCACACTCCCCGAGCGTTGCGCCTGTGCTCCAGAAGGCACAGCTCAGCCGCCGATCTCCTCGGCGACCGAAAGCCAGCGCTCCTCCAGGCCTTGCCTCTCGTGCTGGACGGACTTGAGCTGCTCGCCGAGCTCGATCAGTCGTTCGTAGTCGCTGGCGCTGGCTGCTAGCTGCACCGCCAGGTCCTTCTCGGTCTCGGTCAGCCTGGCTATCTGCCGCTCCAGCCTGGTCAGCTCCTTCTGCCCGGCTCGCTGCTGTGCCGCCGAG
>JASIGS010000096.1 GCA_030052355.1 Streptosporangiaceae bacterium
AGGACTACGTCCGCACGGCGCGGGCTAAGGGATTGCCGGAGCGCGTAGTGCTGTTCCGGCACGTGCTCCGCAACTCCCTGATCCCCGTAATCACGCTCATTGGCCTGACCCTTCCGTTCACGGTGTCAGGTTCAGTGATCGTAGAATCCGTCTTCAACTACCCAGGAATGGGATTGCTGGCCTGGACGGCAGCTACCAGCCAGCAATACGCCGTGCTGCTTGGAGTAACGATTGTGGTAGGGACGGCTACCGTGATCGGGAACCTTCTGGCCGACGTGCTCTATGCGTTCGTCGATCCGAGAGTGCGTTACTCGTGACCGCAATAAGCGTCGGACTCTAGGGAGGCATGAGCGTATGCCAACAGCGACGAACTCCTGGACTGAGCCGGCGGCTTCGGGCTCGGTCCAGGAACCGGTCGACAACTCTGGCGGAAGCGGGCTCTGGCACACCATTTTCCGCGTCTTCGCAGAGAGTCGCCTGGCATTGGCAGGCCTGATCATCATAATCTTCATGCTCCTCTTCTGCTTCCTGGGGCCTGTTTTTTACCACACTAATCAGGTTCTGACGAACCTGGCACAGGTCAACAAGCCGCCCAGCGCGAAGCATCTGCTAGGGACTGATTCTGACGGATACGACGTCCTCGGCCGCCTCATGCTTGGCGGTCAGTCCTCGCTGGAAGTGGGCCTTGCAGCAGCCGCCTTGGCAAGCGTCTTCGGCACGACATGGGGAGCGATTTCCGGCTTTTTCGGCGGCTGGGTCGACGCAGTCATGATGCGCGTCGTCGACTCGCTTCTCGCTATTCCCTATCTGCTTCTGATGCTGCTGCTCGCATCAATTTTCATTCCGACGATCCCCGTACTCATAATAGTTATCGGACTGGTGTCCTGGCTTGTCACCGCCCGCCTCGTGCGGGCTGAGTCGCTCACCCTCCGCACCCGCGACTACGTTCAGGCTGCAAGAGTCGTCGGGGTTCGCCCGGCTAAGATCATACGCCGCCACATCGTCCGCAATCTCGTCGGCGTGATTGTGGTCCAAACCACTTTCGAAGTTGCAAATGCCATCTTGCTCCTGGCAGCCCTGAGCTATCTCGGCCTCGGACCCCCTCCTCCCGCTGCCAACTGGGGCGGAATGCTCACCAACGGCTTGGACTACATTTACGACGGCTATTGGTGGCTGATCTATCCGGCGGGAGTCTCCATAGTGCTGACCGTTATGGCGTTCAACTTCATCGGCGACGCACTGCGGGATGCTTTCGACGTCAGGCTGCGGCAGCGGTAACGGACGTGCCGTCCTGCTGGGTCTCATCATCCTCGGCCGATGTCAGTCTCGATTCGAAGGAGGTTTGACGTGGCTAGCCTTCTGGAGGTACGTGACCTCCGGACCGAGATCCGACTGCGCCGGTCGACCGTCGAGGCAGTCAGTGGCATCTCCCTCACCATCGATCCCGGCGAGACTGTCGGGCTAGTCGGGGAGTCCGGATGCGGCAAGTCCATGACCGGCCTGTCCGTCATGCGGCTGCTGCCACCCGGAGGCCGGATCACAGCGGGCAGCATCACGCTGTCCGGCCGAGACATCACCCGGGTACCCGAGCCCGAGATGCGTCACATCCGCGGCAACGAAGTCGCCATGGTCTTCCAGGACCCCATGACGTCGCTGAACCCGGTTATGACCATCGGGAAGCAGATCGCCGAGGCGGTGCGGACACACAAGGGAGCCTCCTGGAAGGAGGCGACGGATCGCGCGGCCGAGGCCTTGGATCTAGTGGGCATGCCCAGACCGGCGGAGAGGCTGGGAGCTTACCCGCACCAGCTGTCCGGCGGGCTGCGTCAGCGTGCAATGCTCGCGATCGCCCTGGCTTGCGAGCCGAAGCTCCTGATCGCCGACGAGCCGACCACCGCCTTGGATGTCACCATCCAGTCCCGCATTCTGCACTTGATCGACGACCTGAAGCAACGCCTAGGAATGGCCATGCTGCTGATCACGCATGACATGGGCGTGATAGCGGGCCGGGCCGACCGGGTCATGGTCATGTATGCGGGCCAGGTCGTCGAAGCCGCCGGTACGGAAAGCATCTTCACCGGCAAAAGGCACCCGTACACCGAGGCTCTCCTGGAGTCCATCCCCCGCCTTGACAGCGACGACCGCCGCGTCCTGTACAGCATCCCGGGGCAACCCCCCGACCTAGCCCATCCGTCTCCCGCCTGCCGATTCGCACCGCGCTGCCGCTACGCCCAGCAGCGCTGCAATGACGAACAGCCCTATCTCTCCGGGGATCCCGCCCACCGCTTCGCGTGTTTCTTTCCCATCGCGGCAACTGGCTCGGAGGATGGCTCGCGCGGTCCGAGCGTGGTCGCGGGCCGAACGGGCCCGGACCGTGCCGAGGGGCAGCACGTGTCCGCCGAGCGAGAAGGCGAGGCGCCGCTGCTCGCTCTCCGGCACGTCGTCAAGGAATACCCGATCACCAAAGGCTTGCTGCAACGCACCGCTGGGTCGGTGAAAGCAGTCTCCGACGTATCGTTCGACGTCCACCGAGGGGAAACCATTGGCCTCGTGGGTGAGTCGGGCTGCGGCAAGACCACGCTCGCCAGGTTGATAGTCGCTCTGGAGAAGCCCACCTCAGGGTCCATCGCGTTCGGGTCTTCGGAGATTTCAAGGCTCAAAGGCAGCACGCTGCGCCGCCTCCGCCGGGACGTGCAGCTGATGTTCCAGGATCCCTACGCCTCCCTGGACCCCCGCATGCGAATCGCCCTGACCTTGCGCGAGCCGCTGGAGGCACAGCACGTCGGAACGCGGCGTGAGCAAGACCGGCGCATAAGAGAGCTTCTCGACGAGGTCGGGCTTCCCGGCCGTTCGCTTGAGCTATACCCGCACGAATTCTCAGGCGGCCAGCGGCAGAGAATAGGCATCGCCAGGGCGCTCTCGCTGAGACCTCGCCTCATTGTGGCCGATGAGCCCGTGTCAGCGCTTGACGTGTCCATCCAATCCCAGGTCCTGAACTTGCTGAAGCGCATCCAGGCAGAGCACGACCTGACCTACATCATCATCTCGCATGACCTGTCAGTTGTGCGCTACCTAGCTGACCGCGTCGCCGTCATGTACCTCGGCAAGCTCGTCGAAATCGGGCCGGCCCGCGACGTGTACTCCCAACCGGCCCACCCGTACACTCTGGGCCTCCTCGAGGCTGTTCCCGTCCCTGATCCCGCAGCCGAGCGGGCCAAGAACACCCCGCCAATTCGCGGAGAACTCCCGTCGGCCTCCGAACCGCCGTCCGGCTGTCGATTCCGGACCCGCTGCCCGAGAGCACAAGACATCTGCGCCGAGACCGAGCCTGCTATGCGCCAGTTCGGGACTCCCTCTCACCAGGCCGCCTGCCACTTTCCTCTGCAGACCCCGATCAGCAGCGTCCAATCGTCGCCCGCCGCACGCTCGCCAAGTTAGCCATCGCGATGGCTACCAGCTGAAATGCCATGCCCACTACCAAGAGGAGACACCGAGGCCATGGAACCGGCCCTGCTAAAAGGCCGGGTAGTCCTGGTCACAGGAGCGGCAACGGGTATCGGGCGCGCTATAGCCCTCTCGATGAGCGCCGCTGGAGCGAGAGTCGGCATCGGTGACATCTCCCCGGCCGGGCAGAAGACTGCAGATGAGATAGCCGCAGCTGGCGGCCAGGCAGCATTCGTCGCATGTGATGTCTCCGTTCCAGACTCCGCGCGGAATCTCGTCGAAGAAGTGGCAGCTGCCTTCGGGAGCATCGACGGCCTGATCAACAATGCAGGCATCTCGGACGGCTCACGCCGAATTCATGACGTCGAGGTCGAGGAATGGGACCGCGTGCTGGCCGTCAACCTCCGGGGCCCGTTCTTGTGCACAAAGTTCGCCATCCCCCACCTCATTGCGTGCGGGCACGGCGCAATTGTCAACATCGCGTCCATGTTCGGCGTCGTCGGCGCCCCGTTGTCGGGTCCCTACGCCGCAGCGAAAGGCGGACTTGTCAATCTCACCCGGCAGCTCGCCGTGGACTACGGACCCGACGGCGTTCGGGTCAATGCCATCTGCCCGGGCTACGTCGACACCGACTTGGGCGGCCGACGTGCCGCCTACTCTCCTCTGGAACGCCGGGCAGCGGCTGCCCGCCGCGTCGCGAACGCAGCGCTGCAACCTCTCGGAAGGCAGGCCACGACTGACGAAGTCGCGCAAGTCGCCCTATTCCTCATGTCTGACGCTAGCTCCTTCATGACTGGCTCGATCGTCCCGGTCGACGGGGGAGGCACAGCCACTTTCAACCACGGGCACTAAGCCTGGCCATACCAGCACCGGTCTTAACCGCGGATTACACCGTGATCCGCCTTGCGCCGTCGCTACAAGGCCGCAAGCCAACTGCAAGCAGGCGCACGCACCCGTCAACGACAGGAGCCACCCTTGACGGCAGAACAACAGCCCTGGTCCTGGTCGGAGCAGACCTGGAGATCTTACGTGGCGGAGATCCGGGCTGGCCGCGCCCTTAAACCCGATGCCTGGCCGCATGGTGCCCGGGTGGCCGTGGCCTTGTCATTCGACTCCGATCACGAGACGGGAGCGCTCAGTTCCGGTGATATAGCTCCCGGCCGACTTGCCCGCGGAGAGTACGGATCCCGTGTGGCCACCGGGCGAATACTGCAGCTGCTTGAACTTCAGGCAATCCCCGCCACATTTTTCGTACCCGGCATCTCGGCACTCCTCCACCCCCAGGAAGTGCGCGCATGCGCTGCCGACGGTCATGAGATCGCACTACACGGCTGGATCCACGAGCAGGTCACGGGTCTCCCTGCTGGCCTGGAGCGCGAGCTGACCCTTCGGGCCGCAGACACGCTCGAAAAGCTATCCGGCACCCGGCCAGTAGGACTTCGCACACCCTTCTGGGACTTCAGCCATAACACTGTCTCGGTTATTAAGGAGTTGCAGCTAAGGTACGACTCGTCGCTAATGGCAGACGACGAGCCTTACGAACTCCTCCACCAAGGCCAGGAGACGGGAATTGTAGAGCTACCAGTCGAGTGGATTCGCGATGACGCACCATACCTATCCATGGATCCGGCCGGGTCACGCCGGCCTCACACTGCGCCTCGCGACCTCCTCACCATTTGGAAAGACGAGTTCGACGTCGCCTACGAGCAAGCCGGCTTCTTTCAGCTGACGTGTCACCCGCACATAATAGGACACCGATCGCGACTAATCGCGCTAGCCGAACTCGCGAAGTACATCGCCGACCACGACCGTGTCTGGTTCGCCACGCACGCTCAGGTTGCTGACTACGTCTGGACACACCGAGTATCCAGTGATCAAGGGACTCGACCAGACAGCACGGGAATGCCTGTCTAAAGCGTGAGTAGCCGACACCTCGAGCGCTTCAGCTCCGCGAGAAGGACCGGCTTCCCGGGCGAGGACTTCCGAACTGCAGGGCACTGCCCGAAGATCATGGTAAGGCCGACAACTACCTCCCCGTAGTGGTAGGCGCCGCAGTAGCCGGTGATCAGGTGCTGCGGCTTCTGTTCGGCGACGGCATCGTCGGGGACGTGGACTTCTCGTCCGGACGATGGACCGGGGTGCTCGAGCCACTACGAGCAAGCCAAGGCCCACCCGCTCGTAGCGGCCTGACCCTCGCGGCAGACCTTGGATAAACGCAGTGCGGCCTTCGATTTGAGACCGGCGGTGGTCGGCCCTGATCGATAACGCCACAAATATCCTGCGCATCAGATCGCCATTGTCAGGCCCTTGACCAGGCCAGTCTTCGTAACCGGCGAGCCCAGGCTCACTCGGCGGGATAGACCGGCTATGGGTCGGGCATACCTGTGAGGAGCCGGGCGAAGGTGAGATCCCATTCCGCGTTGCCGGTGTCAGTCAGGTTGTCCAATGCGAGGATCAGGCGTTT
>JASIGS010000002.1 GCA_030052355.1 Streptosporangiaceae bacterium
GGTCGAGGATTGACGCCGACCAGCCCGCCCATATATCGCCCCAAAGCGGCGCCCGTCTGCTTAGATGCCGGTGTGGCGCGGAGATTCTGGCGGTCCCGTCGTGGTGTGGTGCAGGCGGTCAGCGGTCGCGTCGGCGTCGTTGGGGTGGCGGTCGCCGCGCTGACGTTGCTGCCAGCCGCGCCGTCCTTCGCCCGGCTAGCGCCGCTGTCGGATGCGTACCCGGCCGCTATGGCCGCAGCGGCCGGCCCCGATGTCAGCCTGCGGGCCGGTGAGCTCGTCAACGCCAGCACAGGTCAAGTGCTGTGGTCCAAGGGTGGCGTTGATATCCACCGGCCGATGGGCAGCATCACCAAGGTCATGACCGCGCTGCTGGTGCTGCGCGCCGGGGATCTGAACCGGAAGATCAAGGTCACCCAGGCCGCGGTCGACTACGTGGAAAAGGACGGCGCCAGCAGCGCGGGCCTCATCGCCGGCGACGTGCTGACCGCCCGTCAGCTGCTGGAGGCCATGCTCATCCCGTCCGGCTGCGACGCGGCGTACCTGCTGGCCACGGCCTACGGACCCGGGCGCTGGGCGTTCATCAAGGAGATGAACGCGGAGGCTAAGTCGCTCGGCCTGACCGGGACGCACTTCAGCCACTTCGACGGGATGCCGTACCCGACGGAGTACTCCACCTACTCGACCCCCGCCGATTTGATCAAGCTCGGCGAGGCGGCCATGCGGTACAAGCTGTTCCGCCAGATCGTGGGCCAGCGCAAGGTTTCCATCCCGGCCACTCCGCAGCACCACGCCTACCATTGGGTAAACACCGACAAGCTGATCGGCTCGTACCCCGGCGCCCTCGGGATCAAGACCGGTGACACTAACGCCGCGGGCAATTGCCTGCTCTTCGTGGCACGGCGCGGCAAGCTCACGCTGATTGGCGTCGTCATGCACGCCGATCCGAGCAGCAATCCGCTGTCCGCGATCGATGCCGCCAGGGTGGTGCTCAACTGGGGCTTCGACAACTCCTAGGTCACCCGGAAATCCAGATCGCAAGGGCAGACATCATGCTCTGGGCCTGGCCGCTGGCCGCGAGCCCGCCGCGGAGCTGGGCGACACCCGTACCACCACCGAACTGCTCGGGCTGCTGGATGCCCGGCGGCAAGGCCAGCTCCCCCCGCTGCTGACCGCCGAGCGTGACCTTGCCCGTGCTCGACTCGCCGCGCGCGACGGCGCGGACACCGCCGGCGAGTCGTTCGCTGCCGCCATCCGCGGATTGCGTGAACGCGGCACGCCCTACCACCTCGCGCACGCGCTGCTCGACCAGGCTGAGCATCTCACCAGGGCCGGCGACTCGGCGCCCGCGGCCCAGGCCGTCGCCGAGGCTCGAGACATAGCCGGGCGGCTGCGCTGCCAGCCCCTGCTCAACCGAATCAGCGACTTGGCCAGCACGCCGGCCCGCGCCGCCAGAACGTTGTAGCGATTCGGGCGACGCAAACCGGTTGAAGCCGGGCACGATTCTGGGGGCAACCGGCACAACGTTCAAATTCCAAGATCGTTTATGGCCAGCTGAGCGTCCTGGGCAGCGACTTGACCGGGACTTTGCGCTGTGCGCAGTAATCCCCCGCCGACGGCCGGGCGTCTCATATGCGTCCAGTTACGGGGGAGGTTAGATTAATGCTGATTTTTCATTTCTTGGCTCGGAACGAGCGTCATCGCGACCGTGCCAGGGTTCGGCGCCCGGTCATCCGTGCGGTCGCCGGTGCTGCCGGCCTGTCGGCGATCGCGGCCATCATCACGGTTCCGGCCCTCGCGGCCAGCGCGGCATCGGCCGCCACTTTCTACGTGGCCACGACCGGCTCGGCGTCAGCCGCCGACACCAGCTGCGCGACGGCCGCTTACAGCTCTGTCCAGTCGGCGGTGACTGCGGCAGAGGCGGCCGGGGGCTCGCCCGCGCCGGTCATCTACGTGTGCCCGGGCACCTACACCGAGCAGGTGACGATCACCAGCAGCCTGGTGATCGAGCGCGCCCACGTGGCTGCGGACCTCGGCGCCGCGGTGATCGAGCTTCCGGCCAGCGTCGGCAGCACCGACACAACCGGCCTGTCGACGACGAACTGCCAGGCGAAGGACACGTCCGCCGAGGTGCCGCAGTCCGTGATCGAGATCTGCGCCGCCGCCACCGGCGGTGTCAACACCAAGGGCGTCAGCGTGTCCATCAGTGACGTCACGGTCCAGGGCAACTGGCCGGATAACTCGTTCTGCTACGACAGCCTCTACGACGTCCTCGTCGAGGGCGGAGCCACGCTGTCGCTGACGGACTCGGCGGTGACCCAGGCGGGCGACTATCCGCTGAACGGCTGCCAGGGCGGAGTCGGGGTCCAGGTCGGCTTCTCTCCGACCGGGCAGGTCGGCCACGCAGTGCTGGCCAACGACACGATCGACAACTACCAGAAGAACGGCATCACCGTCGACGGTTCCGGCTCGACCGCACAGATCGCCGACGTCACGGTGACTGGCGACGGCCCGACCTCGCAGATAGCGCAGAACGGGATCCAGATCTCGTTCGGCGCCACCGGCTCGGTGACCGGCAGCATCATCAGCGGCAACAACTACACCGGCACCGGCGAGGCCTCCTCCGACGGCATCCTGGTGGTCGGCGGCGGTGGCTCGGCTTGCGGCATCGGCGCCGGATCGCCGCTCGCGCGCAAGGTCAGCGTCACCGGCAACGCGCTGCTCAACAACGACATCGGCGTGCAGCTGTTCAACGTGAACGCGTCGTGCACCAAGTCGTCGTTCACCCCGACCGACAACGTGGTCTGCGACAACACGATCGTTAACTACCACGGCTACACGGGCGGGATAGCGTCGGCCGACGCCAACATCTCCGGCTTCGGCGAGACGACGAAGGGCGTCATCGGTGACCAGGCCGGCGTCAGTGACTCCGGTTTCGGCGACAAGATCTGCGACAACGCGATCAGCGGTGTCGGCTACCAGTCGCGGGACAGCAGGAAGTCACTGCCGAACCCGGCGGGTCCCGCCTGGGTTCGCCCGATCGACATCTACTCCTTCGCGCCGGCCATCAAGCCGGTCGTCAAGGGCAACACCTACGACGGCAAGAAGTACCTGCCGCAGTAACCGACCCGGCTGTGGCCCCGCCGTTTACCGGCGGGGTCACAGCCGTTCCAAACAGTCGCTATCAGCCGGAGCGCGCCGGACGCGGCGTCGGGATGACCTCGATGCTGACGGGCTCGAGCCCGGTGATCTCCCACCGGCCGGCGCCGATCTCAACGGCGAGCCTCGACTTGCCGACGCGCAGCCCGCTGACCCGCAGCGGCAGGTACTGCTCGGGGATCTCCGGCGAGCACCACAGCTGCCCACTGGACACCTCCGGGGTGAACCGGAGCAGGCTGT
>JASIGS010000097.1 GCA_030052355.1 Streptosporangiaceae bacterium
CACCGAGTCCGGGTCGTCGGGTACGAGCTCGGCCGCCATCCGGGTCGCGATCCCCTCGACCTGCCCGGCGAACCCGAACACGATGCCAGACTGCAGCGCCTCCACGGTGCTCTTCCCGATGACGCGCGACGGGCGGGCGATCTCCACCTTGAGCAGCTGTGCCGCGCGGCGCGACAGCGCGTCCACCGAGATCTCGATGCCGGGCGCGAGCACGCCGCCGACGAACTCGCCGCGCTCGCTCACCGCGTCGAAGTTCGTCGACGTGCCGAAGTCGACGACGATGGCCGGGCCGCCGTACAGGTGGACGGCCGCCACCGCATTCATGATCCGGTCGCTGCCGAGCTCCCTCGGGTTGTCGTAGCGCAGCGGCACGCCGGTTTTGACCCCTGGCTCTACGATCACGGCGGGAACGTCCCCGTAGTACCGGCGGCACATCTCGCGCAGCTCGTGCAGAACCGACGGCACGGTCGAGCAGAGCGCGATGCCGCTGATATCCGGCTCGTCCAGCAGCGGGCTCTGCGCGAGCAGTCCCTGGATCAGCACGGCGAGCTCGTCCGCGGTCCGTTCCGGGTCGGTGGAGATCCGCCAGTGCTCGACCACTTCGGCGCCGTCGAACACGCCGAGCACGGTGTTGGTGTTCCCGACGTCAATCGCAAGCAGCAATCTTGCTCCAGTCCGGTCGCTACGCAGTCAGGAGGTCCAGGCCGATGTCCAGCGCGGGAGCCGAACGCGTCAGCGCTCCAACCGCAAGATAGTCCACGTCAGTCTCAGCGACACAGCAGGCTCACTGCGTCCCGCCCGCGTCCGTCGCCGGACGCAAGGTGAGCACGGCGTTGTCGATCAGTCGGGTCGTGCCGACACGGGCAGCCACCAACAGGAGCGCGGGACCCTCGTGGCCGGGCCCGACGTCGTCGAATGTGTCCGGGTCGGCAAGCACCAGGTAGTCGAGTTCGACCGGAGGCGAGCCCGCGGCGGCCAGGTCGAGCACGCTCCCGGCCGCCGCGAGTGCCGCCTTCGCACCCTGTCCTTCTGCTGCCTGGGCGGCTGCCAGCGCCCGCGGCAGCGCGAGGGCCGCCGTCCGCTGCTCTGCCGAGAGGTACGCGTTACGGCTCGAGGACGCCAGCCCGTCGGGGTCGCGGTGCAGCGGCGCCGCGATCACGCGGACACCGAGGTCCAGGTCCGTGACCATGCGGCTGATCAACGCAAACTGCTGCGCGTCCTTAGCCCCGAACACCGCGACGTCCGGCGCGGTCAGCTGGAAGAGCTTCAGGACGACGGTGAGCACTCCGTCAAAGAAGCCGGGCCGCGACTTGCCTTCGAGCAGCCGTCCGGCCGGCCCGGGATTGACCGTGACCATCGGCTCGGTCAGGTACATCTCGTCCCTGGCCGGCGCGAACACCATGGTCACGCCCTCCTCTGCGCAGACGGCAAGGTCCTGCTGTATCTGCCGCGGGTAAGTGTCGAAGTCTTCGGCGGGCCCGAACTGGAGCGGGTTCACAAAGATCGACACCACCACGGAGCCGCTGGCGCCAGCCAGCTCGCGGGCTAGCCGCAGCGGCGACCGGTGGCCTTCGTGCAGCGCGCCCATCGTCGGCACGAGCACGACCGGCTCGGTCATCGCGGCCCTCGCTACGCTCAGCCCGCGGCGCGTCTTGACCAGCATCGGCACGGACGGCTCACCGTGGGGTAGCGCGGTCATGTCGCTTCCTCGGCGAGCACGTCGAGCAGCAGTTGCGCGTCCGGAGCGGCCAGCAAACCGGCGGCCAGTGCGCGGCTGGCGGTGAGCCTGGCCAGCGCGAGGTAGGCCGCAAGTGCCTCCGGCGCTGCTTCGCGCAGCGCTTCGACATGGCCGCGCACGGTCTGCGCGTCGCCGCGCGCCACCGGTCCGGTGAGCCCGGCGTCACCCAGCCGCAGCGCGTTATCGAGCGCGGCCGACAGCAGTGGTCCGAGCATCCTGGCAGGCTGTCCGACCCCCGCCTTGATGAGCAGGTCTTCGGCCTGGACCACGAGCGTCACCAGGTGGTTCGCCCCGCTCGCCAGTGCGGCGTGGTACAACGGCCTGTCCGCTTCGGCGATGAACACCGGCTCGCCGCCCATTTCCATGACCAGCACTTCGGCAGCCGGCCGGAGCGGCGGGGGTGCGGTGACCCCGAAACAGATGCCAGCCAGCCGGTCGACGTCGTCAGACCGGCCGGTGAACGTCATCACCGGGTGCAGCGCGAGCGGGAGCGCCCCGAGCACGGTGGCGGGCTCCAGCACCGCCAAGCCGTGGGCTCCGCTGGTGTGGGCAAGCAGCCGGCCGCCGACCGGGACACCTGTCGCCGCGAGGCCAGCAACCAGCCCGGCAAGGGCGTCGTCCGGCACGGTCAGCAGCACGAGGTCGGCCCCGGCAACCACCTCGTCCGGTTGCATGACGGGGACCGCGGGCAGGTACCGCTCGACGCGCCGCAGCGAAGCGTCGGACACCGCAGACGCGCCGGTCACCTTGTGGCCAGCGCGGCTAAGCGCCATCGCGAGCGCGGTGCCCACGCGCCCGGCGCCGACCACTCCGACGTCGAGCCGCGCCGGGTGCTGCGACGAAGGCGCGTCAGAGCTCATATGCCGTCCGGTGTCTCGGCTCGTAGAGCCCGATCTCGCCAGCGCCGGGTATCCGTATCGCGGTCATCATGCCCACACGCGTCTCCCGGACCGGCTCAGTGAACTCCACTCCCTTGGCAGTCAGCTCACTGACCGTCTGCGTGATGTCGTCGCACATCAGGTACAGCTCGTGCCGCCCGGTCGCCTCCGGGCCGCCCGCTGGGTGAATGCCAAGCTCTGACGGCGGCAGCTTGAAGATGAGCCAGCCGTCGTGGGCGTCAACGTAGGCGAGCCCGAGCACGTCGCGGAAGAACGCCCGCGCCCGATCGGCGTCGCTGGCATAGATGATCGAGTGAGTGCTAGTGATCACCGGCTTCCGACCTCTCGAATCGATGCGGAAGAAATCCTGCCCGACAGCGGCCGTGCGAGCCCGGCCGGGGCACGCCGCGCGGTGTCACGAGTGCCATTGCCAGTCGTCGCTGCGCCGCATCGACTCGTCCTCCCCCTCGTCTGGCGGCTTGGGGGCCCGGCAGCAGTGCTCCAGGTACAGGGCCGCGCCGACGAGGGCAGCGGCAGCGACGAACGTCGCGCCGGCGACCTTGGCATCCCGGGCCGG
>JASIGS010000098.1 GCA_030052355.1 Streptosporangiaceae bacterium
CGGTCGGCAGCGACATCTGGATCGCCCTCGCCTGGTGCCTCAGCATCCTGATCGTCGCCTACAGCCTCGCCATGGTCACTTACCGCCGCAAGGCCTCCTGAGTACAGCAATCACAGGCCAGCCCACGAGAGTCTGACTGCCGATTGCTTGCCCTTCTGGTCATCGCCCGAGGACGTGACGTGGAGCCGGAGATCTTGATTTTGGCGTGCACGAGGTGCTGATAGCCCACGACCTATTGCCGGCCACGGTCTGCCGCTACGCGGGGGCCATTGTGCAGCATGTATGCGTGCACGTTGATACCGGCTAAGCACGCCGCGATGAGCCCGGCCGATCGCCAGGATGACCAGGTCCATCGGCGGTGACAGATAGGCGATCGCGTCCGCGCTCGGCGCTGTGACCACCCCGAACGTGGCCGAGACCGCGGCCGTCCGAATGTGGGAGCGCGTGGTGGTGGCGGTGTATGCTCGCACCATGGTGAACACGAGCACTGCGGCTGGCGATGCGGGATTGGCTGCCATTATCAGTGGGTCTAGCCAGGCTCTTCTGGCTTTTGATTTCGACGGAGTAATTTCACCCATTGTGGCGGACCCAGAGCTTGCCCAGCCGTTTCCCGGAACTTTTGATGTGCTCGCGAGTCTTGGCGATTCAGTCGGTGCTATTGCGATCATCACTGGGCGGCCGGTGTCGTTCATGATTTCGCGTAATGGCTTCGATACACTAGCCACAATTCCGCACTTTGCCATCTATGGTCATTATGGCCTTGAGCGCTGGGACACTCAGTCCCAGACGATCGCTACGGGCCCGGTCGACGACGGCATCGCGGTCGTGCGCAAGGAACTTGTCGCCCTCCTGCAGCAGCCCGGCATGCCGGACGGCGCCTGGGTCGAGGACAAGGGCAGCGCGGTGGCCGTGCATACCCGCCGGACAGCTGACCCCGCCGCATCGCTCGAGATGCTGAGCCAGCCCGTCCGTGATATCGCAGGGCGTCATCAGCTGCATGTCGAGCTCGGCAAGATGGTGCTCGAGGTACGGACTCCCGGCGTGCACAAAGGCGACGTGCTGCGCGAGGTTGTCAGGGAGATGACTATCGGGTCTGTGCTCTACGCCGGAGACGACCTTGGCGACCTGAGCGCCTTCGCCGTGGTAGACGAGCTCAGGGCCGATGGCGTGCCGGGTGTCAAGGTGTGCAGTGCCTCGATCGAGGCGCCCGAGGTAGCCGCGGCCGCCGACCTGGTCGTGGACGGTCCGGCGGGGATCGCTGACCTACTCAGGGATATTCAGCGTCAGATCAAGCAGTTTTAACGGATGCCAGGTTCTGGCCGCTGATCAGCTGAGATAGCCCAGCCGGCGAAGCTCGTCACCCGCAAGCTCCTCGAACTCCGCGATCTGCGCAAGGGTCAGCTCGGTCTTGTACCTGCCGACGCGGCCGGCCGTGATAGGACGTCTGACAGCCTGCGCAGCCGGATGAGCCCACGGGCAATCCAGCAGCGAGTGGGGATAGTCGGCGTGACGAACCAGTGCTTCGTGGAACGGGATGCCGAGAAACTCGGCCATGACGGCAGTGGTTTGACGCGGCTCGGCCACTAGGTCCTCATACCTGACCTCAAGGTAGCGGCCCGGCGGTGCCACCAGGCGCGGCCGCGAGATCACGTGCAGCCACTCCCGCGCTGCCTCCGGTATCGACTTGAATCCCCACCCCGGGACTGAGTACAGGTGCGACGCCGCCAGATCCCGGCCGTCTCGCACGATGTGTATGAAGCGTGCTCTAGGCCAGATTCGTGCATAGACATCGACATCGCGGATCCTGCGCTGCAGCTTGATGCCCCAGCGCACGGCCCCGTTCTGAGCCTGACGCATGCTGCCGAGCCGGTCTATCAGTACACACCTGTCGGCCAGCCTGACCAGGTCGGTGCCGAGTTCCTCGCGGACCGCTGTGACCGTAGCCGCGAGGCCGTCAAGGCTGATGCCGAAGCGCTGGCACTGCTTGACGAAGTGCGCCCCGTCGTACCAGAACGGATCCGCTGTGTCGGTTCCCGGGCCGAGCACCCGAGAATCCTTCCTAGCCAGAAGGTCACAAGCGGCGAGGATGTGCGGCCCTAGGTCGGGCGGCTCGGTGAAGTCGAGTTCAGGCCCGACAACAAGGGCCGGGTGCGCGTCTAGCACCACGCTGAGAAGCGTGGTGCCCGACCGGTTCTGGCCGCCGAGCAGGACGGCTTCAGACGACAGCGACGGGCCCTCGGGTTCCGTAACCAGACCGCTGGTCACCGCGGCTGGCCCCGGCGTGCCCATGCGCGCACGCTGTCCGGGGTCGACGCGAACGCCTCGCGTCCGAATTCGACCAGAGCAGCCAGAAAGCCAGACTCGTCCCGCCCTCCAGGCTCGCCCACTGCCACTGCATGGTCGGTCATAGCCGAGGCCAGCGCCGGCGGCGCGGCCGCAAGCGCGCTTTCTATGTCCTCTTCTGTAACGGCTGACGACGGCATGAACCGGCCGCCGTACTGCATCAGGAAACCGGCAGCCCACATGCGCTGGCAGAAGCTCGTGCCCAGGCCTGGATCCGCGAAGACCATGTCGAACATCGTCGGCACGCCCGCCGTCCACGCGTCAACACCAGCGCTGCGAAACAGGTCGTCCAGGCCGGCCATGAGCCTGCTGCCGGTCGCGTGGATCCGGTCGAGCACGTCGCCGTCCGCGTAGGCGTCAAGAGTGGCCATTGCGGCCGCGAACGGCGTCGTCTCGCGCTGGAAGGTGTTGCCCAGGTAAGTCCTCTCCGCTGCCTTGAGGATGTCGCCGCGCCCGGATACGCACGACAGTGCCATGCCGTTCGCCAGCCCCTTGCTCAGGGTTATGACGTCCGGCTCGATTCCCGCGGCCTTGCTGTAACCGCCCCAGGCGTAGCGGAAACCGGTCATGACCTCGTCCACCACTAGTAGTGCACCGTGTCTCCTGCAGACAGCCTCGACTTCACGGGCGAACTCGTGCGGATAGACGGACACCTCGGGAGTGACGATCACTGCAGCAACCCCACCGTGTTTGGCTGCAAGATCGTTCAGGACACCCAGGTCATAGCCGAAGTCGAAGGTCTCGGGATCACGGTTGGCCAGCGCGAGTTGCGGACGGTACTGCAAATGCCAGTCATGCCAGCCGTGGAACCCACTGGTCAGCAACACGCGGCGCCCGGTCGCAATCCGGGCGAGGCGGGCCGCGGCCGTTGTAGCACAAGACCCGGTTCGGAAGAAGATGGACCGCTCGGCACACGGAAATATCTCGGCTAGTCGTTCCGCTACGTAAACCCGGTACGTAGAGATCGGACCCGGCAGAATCCCCCCGCTGCGGCGCATCTCGTTGATCGTCTGTTCCAGCACGCCCGGATGCCCGGCGCCGAGCGGCGCCGCACCGCTGCAGGAGGTGAAGTCGATGTACTCGCTGCCGGCCGCGTCGTAGACGTGCGAGCCAGTGGCGCGTTCCATGACGATCGGGAAGCGCCGGTCCAGGTCCCACGTGTCCGACGCCGTTACGTTCCTCGCCCGTGCGAGCAGGCTGGCGGCGTCGGCGGCGACCGGCTTGTCAGTCCGGGAAGCTGTCACTAGGCATCTCCAGTGTGCGCGGATATGCAGCTGAACGGGTTGCCAGTACGTCCTCCCGCGCCAAGGCGACGAGCAATTTCCGTCGACACGCGCCAGGAATTCGCCTGGATGGTGAGGGTTGGATTGACGCCGCCGGAATAAGGAAAGAAGCCGCCATCCACCACATACACGTTGTCGCTGCCGTGCACGCGTCCCCACCGGTCCACCACCGATGTCCGCGGATCCGCTCCCGCGCGGCAGGTCCCATGCAAGTGCCGGCTGCCCAGTTCGTATCCGGACTCGTGCTCGGCGATGTTCGACGCGCCGGCGGCCCGCAGAATCTGCCTCGCCTGGCCGGTCAGGTACCTGAGCCGGGCAGCGTCCGTCCGGTGCGTCTGGTACTGCATGACGAGCTTCGGCACCCCGTCCGCGTCGGTCTCGGCGGACAGGAGCACACGGTTCCTGAGCATGGGCTGGTCTGCCGCCAGACAGTGCAGCCGCAGCCGGGTTCGCCCGGCAGCGCAATGGCCGTCGTGCTGGCTCGCCTCGTAGATCAGGCCCCCCAAGCCGGTCGGTGCGGCCTGGTCCAGATAGTGATCGGTGAAGGCCACTGTCGAGAAGGGGCCACCGACCCGGCTGAGGCTGCCGCGGCTGGGGACGTCGCCTGTGACGTAACTGCTCACTTTGAAGGACAGGCCGCGGCCGACCATCCCGTAGCGGCCGCCATGCGCGCCGCCGCGGGGACGGTAGCCAGAGCGCAGGAGCAGCGCGGCTGACTGCACCGCGTTCGCGGCCAACACCACCGCCCCAACCTTCGTCGTGCGCCGCCGCCGCGCCGCCCGGTCCAGCCATTCGACCTCGGCTGCCCGGTGACTGCCCGTGAACACCAGGTGCAGCGCGCGGCTGCTCAGGGACAGTGTGAGCGCACCGGTGGCCGCCAGCGGACTGACCAGCATCGCGGCAGTATCGGCCTTGGCGCCGGTCGGGCACACGAACTCGTTGCAGGGGCCGCACCGATGACACGCAGGGCGGCCGCGATAGGCGATCGAGTTGATGGCGAGCGGGGTCGGGAACGGCCGCAAGCCCAGCCGACGCCCGGCGGCAGCAAGCAGCTCGCCAGGAACGCTGAACGGATGCGGTGGCATCACAGGCGCCGTGCTTTCCGGGTCCGTCGGATCAGCGCCCGCCCTCCGGGCGATCCCTACCAGGCGCTCTACTTCGTCGTACCAGGGCATGAGCTCCTCGTATCCGATCGGCCACGCCGGATCTAGCGCATCGGCCGCGGCATGCGCCGATGCATCGAAGTCCACCCGCCGAAACCGGAACGCGATGCCGGCAAAGAATGGCATCCCACCGCCCAGGGAACGGGCGCTCCACGGGCGACCAGCGGGCGTCGGCGCGCCGCCCTCCCCACGGACCAGGGCCGACGGCCATCCGCGCTCCGCGGTCTGCAGCGACTCACCAGCCTGATGGGATCTGCCTTCCTCCAGGACAAGCACACGCAGGCCAGACCGAACGAGCTCGGCGGCCGCCATCGAACCGCCGGCCCCGCTGCCGATCACGCACACGTCCGCGCTCTGCAAGATCGCGGCATCGTTAGCAGATGTGTGCCCGGGGGCCGTCATGGCACCAGCTCGGCGCGCACCGCGTCTCGAAAGACTTCGATGGCGCGACTCAGGCCTTCACGCCATTCCGTGGCGTCCGCCAGCGGCTCGCCTTCGAGGAGCCGACGGGCCTGGTCATTCCGGGCAAATACCGCCTCAGTCGCCGACTTACAGGCTTGCGTGACGGCAGGCGAGCCGAGCAGCAGCACTGGCTCCCGGCGCGCGACCACGCTCTTGATGGCGCGCAGCGCTGCGTCGCGCGCCACGGCTTGATCCCCCCGCTGACCGGCGGCAAGGCTTGCTTTGAGCAGGTCCGATGCGACCTCATAACTGTTGCAGGCGACCAGGTACCGCCGATAGCTCTGCAACCGGCTGTCCCGCAGCCACTGTCGCTGCTCAGCCGACCGGGACAGCCGGACACCCAGCCCGACACCGATCAGCGAAAGCAAGGGCGCCACGAGGATCGTGATGATCTGAAGCCACAGGGGCAAGGAGTCGGACATCGCGGCTACAGCCCGTTATAGATGAGGCCGAGTACCTCGTCTGCCTCCTGCGCGTTCTGTTGAACGTACGAGTGCCACGCAAGATGCCATTCCTTTAGAGCACCGTCTATGTCATCGGACCTATACAGCGCAATGCCAAGATTCTTGCGGGCCCGCGCCTCGACCAGCTTGTCGCGATTCCCTCGGGTTAGCATATCTATACACTCGCCGTAACAGCCGATTGCTTCCTGCCATTCGCCCCGCGCTGCGTGCAGTTCGCCCAGATCCTCGATCGTTGCGGCCTCCCAGTGGGTATCGCCGTCATCACGCATGATCTCCAGAGCACGATCAAGGTAATTCTGCGCAGCTCGATAGTCGCCCTCCAGGCGGCACGCCTCGCCCAGACTTCGCAGCGTCAACGCCTTCCAATGGCGATCGTCATATTCTTCAAAGATGCGCAGGCATTCCTCAAGGATCGGGCGTGCATGCGCCGAGTCCTTCTGGTCCACGTAGATGTCGCCGATGCTCAGGTTGGTGGCCGCGATCCATCTTTCGTCGCCGATCTCCTTCAAGATGCCGAGAGCTTGGTTATACAGCTCGATCGCCTCGGGGTAGGCGCCCGTGAGCCGGCACACAGCGCCGAGGCTCCGCAGCGCGATTGCCTCGCCGCGACGGAAGCCGACGGCCTTCAGGCGTTGCAAGCTCGCCGTGAGATAGTTCCGGGCCAAGTCCCAGTCCCGCTCGTAGCGGTGCGCGTCCCCCAGATACAGCAGCGTGACGCCAACCTCGCGGTCGAGTCCTAGCGCCAGGAAGAGATCCAACGCCTCCTGATAGTTGTCGGTTGCCTCGTCCCAGCGATGCTGGAAGTAGCAGAGCTTGCCCAGGCTGCGCTTGAGGATCGCCTTGTCCGCACGCAGCTCCGGGTCATCGATGTCCGGATCGGCCAGCACCGCCTCGTGTGTTTGCTGCCAGTCGAGATAGTGGGCTCGCACCTCAAAGAAGCTCGCGAGGGTGGTTGCAAGCTGGCAGGCAAGATCCAGCTCGTGCAGGCGCAGTGCCTCCGTGACGCCAGCTACGAGATTGTCCCGCTCCCTGGTCAGCCAGCCCAACGCTCCGTTCAGCTCGCCGTGCGCCGGATCGGTGGCATCCACCACCCGAGCCGGCGTGCTGCGCGTCGGTTGCAGGCGCCGGTCGGCATTGGCCAACTCGGCCACGTAGTACTCCAGCACGGCCAGCCGACAGGCCCGCTGGTCGGACTCGTCCTCGTCGGTGCGGAAGTGCTCGGCCGCGTACTCCCGCAGTAGCCGGTGAAACTGATAACAGTCATCGAGGTGGTTAATCGGCTCCAGCAAAGACAGGCCCGCAAGCTGCTCCAGACTGGCCGCGACGTCGCTACGGTCCGCCGCTACCAGGGACGCTGCAGCCGCATGATCAAAGTGCGGGCCAGTAAAGACGCTTAGGCGCCGGAACAGCTGCTGCTGCGTCGCCGTCAGCTGTTCGTAGCTGAGCGAGAACGACCTTGCGAGCTTGGCGTCGCCGGCCACCTCCTTCAGCGTGTTGGGCTCGCCCTCTCGCAGGTGGTCCACCAGGCTCCGGACACTCCTGCGGCCGGCGAGGCGCGCACCAAGGATCTTGATCGCAAGCGGCAGGCGCCCGGACATGTCCACGAGTTCCTTGGCCGCACCGGGTTCGTCCTCGATCTTGGTACCACCCGCCGACGTGGCGAGCAGATCCAGCGCTGTCTTCGGGTCGAGTACCTCGAGCCGAAGACGTGTCTCCGTAAGCTGCGGCATGCTCCTGCGGCTCGTCACTATCACGAGCGACGAGGCTGACGCAGGTATCAGCGGGGCTATCAGGTCCTCGCTCTCGAAATCGTCCAGCAGGATGAGGACCGACTTCCTGGCCAGGAGTGACCGGAACTCGCTGCTCATGCCGCTGACCGAACGGGGTACCGCCTCGCCCTTCACGCCGAGGGCGCGCAGCAGATCCGCCAGGATCTCCCCTGCCCTGTCTTCGTCAGTCAATGAAGCGGCTGCCGGCGCAGCTCTGAGATTGACGTAGAGCTGCGCGTCCTGGTAGCGGTCTTTCACCTGATGCGCGAAGTGAACGGCCAGGGTGGACTTCCCTACGCCAGGCTGTCCGTATATGGCCAGGACCTTTGCCCGGTCCGCGGTCTGTTTCGCGAGTTCACGAGTCAGAAAGCGCAGTTCATCAGCCCTGCCGACAAAGGAAGAGACCTCGGGTGGCAGCTGGGCGGCGGCCGAGGCATCGGTCTCGGGAGGGACAGGCGGCAGGTAAGGCTGGCCCCCGAATGGCGGCCGCGTGACGTCATCTGTCACGAGGACAGTCCTCCGTTGTCATGACAAGGGCCACTGCGGCCAAAATCGACAGTGCCATAACCTTATGGGCATGGGGAGTCATGATCAATCATGACCGCGGTCTGATTGGCAAATGGCGCGTCCACATCGTCAGTCCATTTGCGTACGCCTACTTGACCCGACTGCGGTGCGGACAATCGTCAGCGCTTGCGGCCGACCTGCCAACATCTGGAGGCAGTCACCCGCTGATCAGGCCGAGGTGGGCGGCCAGGGCTGGCCTGTGCCACAGACTTCGGGAACCAGGCCGGCGTGGATAGGATCGCCGCAGTGCGGATCTTGATCGTGACGGCCGGCTCAAGGGGCGATGTCGCGCCCTTCACGGGGCTGGGACAGCGGCTGCAAGAGGCGGGCCACCAGGTCGCTCTGGCTGCCCACGATACGTTCGCCGGGCTGGTCCGCGGGTGCGGACTTGAGCACCGGCCGCTGCCCGGCGATCCGCGGGACCTGGTGCGGGCGAGGACGGCGGCCGGATCGGAGGGGGAGGCCCGGTCGGGCACCGTCCGGTTCCTTGAGGGGCTGGGTGAGGGGATTGTTGCCGCCGCCGGCCAGGCCGCTGACGTGGTGCTCACGGCGCTTGGTCCGGCGCCGCTGAGCCGCCTGGCCGCCGAGGCCCTGGGCCTGCCCTGCCTGGGCACCTACCTTGCTCCGGCCGTCCCGACCGGGGAGTTCGCGCTGCCCGGCCTGCCCCAGCCTGGTGACGCGGGGCCGGCCGCGAACCTGGCCGCCGGGCGCGAGTTGCTGGCCGGGGCCGGGTCGCTGTACGCGGGCATCCTGCCGCGCCTGCGCGATCGCCTAGGGCTGCCCCCCGGCCCGGCCGGCGGCAGCGACGGGGCGGAAGGCGCCGTCTGGCCGGT
>JASIGS010000099.1 GCA_030052355.1 Streptosporangiaceae bacterium
CGCGATATTCGCCACGGAGGAGCCGGTGGTGGCCGAGTTTCTCGGCGGCCGGGCGCCCGGGGTGGCGCTTGACGCCGCCTGCGGGACCGGCCGGTACGCAGAGTTCCTCGCCACGCGGGGGCACCGGGTCATCGGCGTCGACAGTTCGCCGGACATGCTGGCCCGCGCGCGGGAGCGGGTGCCCGACGGGGAGTTCCGTCTCGGCGAGCTGGACCGGCTGCCGTTGCCCGATGACTCGGTAGACGTGATCGTCTGCACGCTCGCCCTGACCCACGTGCAGCACCTTGAGCCGGTCCTGGCGGAGTTCGCCCGGGTGCTGCGCCCCGGCGGGGACCTGGTCATCTCCGACGCGCACCCGGCGCGGGGCGCGACCGGCTCGGATGCGGTCAAGGGGCCTTGGACGGCGGGCAGGCGCCTCATGCCGGATTACCGGCACCAGCTCGGCGACTACCTGCGCCCGGCGCTCCGCCTCGGCCTGCAGGTGCGGCGGTGCGAGGAGCTGTACCGCGGCAAGCAGGCCGGCGAGCCGTGGCCAGCGGAGCCGCTGCCCGAGCCCGACCCTTCCGCCGACCCCGGCGACTGGCTGAGCTGGCCGTGGTCGCTGATGAGCTACCTGCCGCTGGCGCGCCGCGTCTGCAACGGCTTCCCGGCGCTGCTGCTCTGGCACTTCCAGCAGCCCAGCGCCTGACCGGCCCGCCCGCTAATACTCCCCGGAGTCCGTGGCGATGAGGTAGGCGGGAATTACCAAGACGGCGAGACCAGCCGCCAAGATGGCGAGACAAGCCGTGATAAGGCCAGCTCCTTGTAGCATCCACCGGACGGACGCAAGCGCAGAATGGACTGGATCCGGGTGCACCCGCCCGTCATCCTCAGACGATAACTCCGACAGCATCAAGCGCACAGTCTTCGAAGGACCGGGTCCGGTCAGGCGATCACGCAGAAGAGGTTGCCTTCGGTGTCGGCGAGAACTACGAAGTCGGCACCTTCGGGATAGGTCCAGTCCACTCGCCTGGCGCCGAGCGCGACGAGCCGGTCGACCTCGGCCTGGACGTCCGCATTCCGGTCAACCCACAGGTCAAGGTGGGTGCGGTCGTCCTCGTCCAGGTGCAGGCGTGGACCGGTGCCATCCGCACGCGTGAGGAACGCAGGGTTATCGGCGTCGGACACGTATCCGAGGGCCTGCTTCCAGAATTCAGCCGCCCGGCCGAGATCTTGCACGTTCAGCACGACCGACCCGAAGACCAGTGCCATCCCAGTCTCCTCTCGAGGGCAGTGCGCTAGAGTCCCATCCCGCCCGCTATGGCCGCCCGGTCAGGAAGCGGTTGGTGAGGCTGACATTGGCCGTCTTATTGAGAAGCTCGGTCATGAAGCTGGCGAGTTGTTTGCGCTGCGCCGCCGTCTTGGGCCCGCGCAGGTTGGTGAATTCCGCCCAGATCAAGATGAGGTAGTGGCCCTTTGCCGCCGCCATTTCGATGCCGGGGCCCTGACCGATCTTGCTCGTCGGGGCCTTGCGACCGGGGACCTGGGCGATGAAATTGTTAGCGCCAGTGGCGAGCGTTGTCCTCTTAGCCGCACTCCCGCTGGTCAGGTTCAGCACGCCGATCGTGCCCATCATGCCCTGTTTGACCGTCAGGTAGGTCGCCCTGACCACCTGATTGCAGCCCGCCGCGCTGAGCGCTTGCTGCAATCCAGAACCCGCCACGGCTGCGCCGCAGTTCGTGCCGATCTGGTCGGCCGTGCGGACCATGGTGACGCCAAAAACGACGAACTTCGGCGGGTAGAGCTGGGCGATGGTCAGCGGCACCGGATCGTCCCCGCGGTTGGCGATGTGGCCGTATGGGCCCAGCGTCTGCGTCGGGCTCGGCGTCGGGCTCGCGGTAGCCGCGGACTTGACCGACTGCGAGGTGGTGTGCGGCTTAGCCGGGGTGCGCAGAACGCCGACGTACAGCGCGCCGGCGGCCCCTAGCACCAGCACCAGCGCGCCCGCGACGGCAAGCTTGACGCTGGCCGGGCGG
This sequence comes from Streptosporangiaceae bacterium, assembly GCA_030052355.1. The sequence continues at coordinate 2,016 of JASIGS010000099.1, forward strand.
TGCCTTCTTCCCGGGAGGGCGTTCTGTCCCGTGTGGGCGCCGTGGCGCATGCGTGTGCCCGGCGTTGTCGGCGGATCCGCCGATCGGCCCGGTGGGGTGTCCGGGAAGTCGCTGACTGCCCGTGACCGTCCGGCCGGTGCGCGAGCCTCGGGCGGACGGCCGCCGGTGGTGCGCGGCGCGCGGTGGGACGGCGGCGCTACGGGCCCGGTGGCTGGCCTGGTGGGCTGCGCTGGCCTGGCAGGCGGGGCTGGCGCACCTGGCGGGATCGTGGCTGAGCGGCCCGTACCCGCGACCCGCCTGGGGTCGATCGGGTCGCGCCTGGGCAGCGGATCGGCCGGCCGAGTCGGCTGCGTCTGGCTGGCCCCCCGTCTCACCTCCGGCGGCATGGTCCAGGTCCCGGTCGCACGGCCCTCGGCGACGGCTTTCCAGGTCTGCGTGTCGGTGACGTCCGCCGCGGGATCGCTGACCGCAAGCAAGGAGTACCCGGGGTCGGTGTCGCCGTCCGGGGGCGCGTAGTAACGCGACGGCCGCTGCGGTGTCTCGCCCGCCGTCGGCCGTGGCTGGCTCGGCGCCGGCCCGCCGGTTCGCCCGCGGTTCCAGGCGGCGAACTGACCAGGCGGGTAGACCGGTGGCGGCTGGCCAGGAGCAGGCGGATAGCCGCGGACCGGCCCCTTGCCGACCGTGGCTCCGGCGCTAACCCGGCTGCGCGCCGCGCCGTCCCCACCTGGCTGGCCATCGCCGGGCCGGCCGTCGTAGCCAGGCGCGAACATCGAGGACCTGTCGCCAGGCCGGTCGGCTCCGCCGTCAGAGCTGGTGGGCTGGCCTCGGCGCCTGGTTCTTGACTCTTCTCGAGCGTCGTCGGCCGGGTAGCGCATGCCGCGAGCGTATCGCCCCAGGCCTGGGAGTTAGGCAAGTCGAGCAGTTTCGCACGTCCCGAGGGCGTTCGCGCCGGTCCGGGACCCCGGCTCGGCAGCTCTCACTTTGACCTGCGCTGGTGACGACCGGTATTCTGCTTGGGCGTCCATGCGTATTGGCATGCCCGCGTGCCCGTCTGGGTAGGTGAGCTGCGGCCAGTACCAGACGGGTGCCGTACCAGCAGGCAGCCGCGCCTAGGCGGCGAGTCCCGGGCTGGGCCAGCATTCAGTACTTACACGCGAAGGCAAAACTGTGCGCACATTTAGCCCCAAGGCCGCTGACATACAGCGCCAATGGCACGTCATCGACGCGTCTGACGTTGTCCTTGGCCGACTGGCCAACCAGGCAGCAACGCTTCTGCGCGGCAAGCACAAGCCGATCTTCGCGCCGCACGTGGACACGGGCGACTTCGTCATCATCGTCAACGCGGCCAAGGTGGCGCTCAGCGGCAACAAGCTGCAGGACAAGCTGGCACACCGGCACTCTGGCTACCCGGGCGGGCTGCGATCGATGTCCTACGCGGAACTGATGGCCAGGAGTCCTGAGCGCGCGGTGCACAAGGCGGTCAGGGGCATGCTGCCGAAGAACACCCTGGGTCGGCAGATGCTGCGCAAGCTGAAGGTGTACGCGGGTCCCGACCACCCGCACCAGGCGCAGCAGCCTGTTCCGTTCGAGATCAAGCAGATCGATCAGCAAGCGGGTACCGCTAGCTGAGTCGCTGGCTGACCATCAGATTCAATACCGAAGCGCGAGGAAGACGACGTGGCAGAGCCCACTGACATGGTGGATGAAGGGCAGGAGGCCGAGGAGGCCCCCGAGGAGACCCTGTCGGAGTACACGACCCAGACCTCTGACGCGCAGCCGAAGGCGCGCAGGCCGGTGGTGACCGGTACCGCGCTCGGGACTGGCCGCCGCAAGGAGGCCATCGCGCGGGTCCGGATCCTGCCTGGCTCTGGTCAGTGGAAGATCAACGACCGCACCCTTCCTGAGTACTTCCCGAACAAGGTGCACCAGCAGCTGATCAGTGAGCCGCTCGTCGCGCTTGGCGCCGAGGAGCAGTTCGACGTCGTGGCCAGGATCGACGGTGGCGGTGTCAGCGGCCAGGCTGGCGCGCTGCGGCTCGGTATCGCGCGGGCGCTCACGCTTGTGGATCCCGACAGCCGGCCGACGCTCAAGCGGGCCGGCTTCCTGACCCGGGACGCACGGGTCACTGAGCGCAAGAAGGCAGGCCTCAAGAAGGCCCGCAAGGCCCCGCAGTACTCCAAGCGCTAACGCGCTCCACTGGCGCTGGTCCCGAGGATCTCAGCGGTCGATGGGTCACCTTTTTGGTACTGACGGCGTGCGCGGCGCAGCCGGGCGTGAGCTGACTGCGGCACTAGCCATGGAACTGGCGGCCGCGGCAGCCTCCGTGCTCGCCGGGCCGGGCATAAGCCCTGCTGGCCGGCGTGCGGTCGCCGTGGTCGGCCGCGACCCGCGGGTGTCCGGCGAGTTCCTCGAAGCGGCAGTCGTTGCCGGCCTGGCCGCCAGCGGCGTCGACGTCCTCAGGCTGGGCGTCCTGCCGACACCGGCGCTGGCCCATCTCACGGCGGCGCTACGGGCTGATTTCGGCGTCATGCTGTCGGCCAGCCACAACCCAGCACCGGACAACGGGATCAAGTTCTTCGCCAGCGGTGGCGTCAAGCTGCCCGACGAGGTGGAGGACGAGATCGAGGCGCGGCTGGCGAGCCCGGTTGGCGTACCCGAGTCCGGTTTCGGCCGCGTCACGGACAGCCGCGATCACGCTGACCTGTACCTCGATCATCTGCTGGCGACGCTTCCGCCGAGGCCGGAGGGTCCGCTCGCGGGCCTGCGGGTCGTGGTGGACTGCGCTCACGGCGCGGCCAGCGACTACGCGCCGGAACTGCTGCGCCGCGCCGGAGCCGATGTGATCGTGATCGGCGCCGAGCCCGATGGGCTGAACATCAACCAGGGCTGCGGGTCGACGTGCCTGGACGCGGTGTCGGCTGCCGTCCTCGAAGCAGGAGCCGACGCGGGCATCGCGCACGACGGAGACGCGGACCGCTGCATGGCCGTCGACGCTGCGGGTGTGGTGATCGACGGGGACCAGATCCTCGCCGTCCTTGCCCTCGCCCTGAAGGCCGCTGGACGGCTGGCGGGCGACACCGTGGTCACGACCGTCATGTCCAACCTGGGCTTCCGGCACGCCATGCAGCGGGCGGGCATTGACGTCGTCGAGACGCCGGTCGGCGACAGGTACCTCGTCGCCGCCATGTCCGAGGGCAAGTACGTGCTCGGCGGCGAGCAATCCGGCCACATCGTCATGCTTGATCACGCGACGACCGGCGACGGCCTGCTCACCGCCCTCCACCTGCTGGCCGAGGCCGTCAGGCAGGACGTCCCGCTGGCCGAGCTGGTTAGCGTCATGACCAGGTACCCGCAGGTTCTGGTCAGCGTGCCCGCTACCGACAAGGCAGCCGTGATCGCGTCCAAGGACCTTGCAGACGCGGTAGCTCAGGTCAGGGCGGAACTCGCCGACACAGGCCGGGTCCTCGTGCGGCCCAGCGGCACGGAGCCCGCGGTCAGGGTCATGGTGGAGGCGGCCGATTCCGGTCAAGCCGAGCGGCTGGCGAGCCGCCTCGCCGACACCATCAAGCAAGTGGGCTGACAACCGGCTTACGCGGCTGCGGACGACGCGCCTGCCAGCTGGGTGGCGTGGCAGGCTTGACTGGTGATCGTTGTCCCGGACATAGCCGACGTTTCCGGCTGGACGCGGCGCTGGCCGGGTTGCGGCGCCGTTGTTCGCCGAGAGCGAACGGAAGGGGTCGTCGATCCGTGCCGGGGGATGGGCGCGGTCATGGCCGGCGGATGAGGGCTCGGGAAGTGCCTGCGGCTAGAGGAGTGGCGGAGCGATGAGAAACGCGCACACCGTGGCGACGGTGCGGGCTGCCGAGCAGGCCCTGATGGCCAGCCTGCCGGAGGGGACCTTGATGCAGCGTGCCGCGGCGGGCCTGGCGTCGGTGTGCGCGACGCTGCTCGGCCAGGTCTACGGCTCGCGGGTGGTCGTGCTGGCGGGCGGCGGTGACAACGGCGGCGACGCGCTGTTCGCTGGTGCCCGGCTCGCCCGCCGGGGTGCGGCGGTTACCGCGATAGCCGCCTCGTCGAGCCTGCACCAGGGGGGCGCCGCGGCACTGCTGGCGAGCGGTGGGCGGGTAGTCCCGGCCGGGGGCGCCCCGGACACCCCGGACACCGGTGGACCGAACACTGGCGGGCAGCCGGCGGCGGTACGTCAGGCGATCGCGGCCGCCGACCTGATCCTCGACGGGCTGACCGGCATCGGCGGCCGGGGCGGCCTCCGGCAGCCAGCCGCGGCCCTGGCGCAGCTTGCCGAGCAGGCGCGCCGCGATGGTGCGTTCGTGGTCGCCGTCGACCTGCCCAGCGGCATCGACGCCGACACCGGCGAGGTGCACGGGACTGCCGTCGTCGCGGACGTCACGGTAACCTTCGGTACCTGGAAGCCGGGCCTGCTGATCGACCCTGGCGCGAGCCACGCTGGCAGCGCCGAGCTGATCGACATCGGCCTCGGTCCG
>JASIGS010000100.1 GCA_030052355.1 Streptosporangiaceae bacterium
AGGCAGTGCATGAACCTGACCGCGGGGTTACCGGTGGCTGCCAGCACGGCCGCGTTCACCTGGTAGGGCAGCAGCTGATCGATGCGCTGGTCCCACTTCTCCGGCGGTTCGCCCATCGACAGCCACACGTCGGTGTAGATGAAGTCGGTGCCAAGCACCGCGGGGCCGACGTCATCGGTCACCGTCAGCCGGGCACCGGAGTGCCGGGCGAGGCCGGCGGCGACCTCGCGCACGGGCGCCGACGGCTGCAGCGCCCGCGGGGCGCAGATCCGCACGTCCAGGCCGAGCAGCGCGCCGGTGACCAGCAGCGAGTTGGCGGTGTTGTTCCGGCCGTCGCCGAGGTAGCAGTAGCTGACCTCCGGCAGCGGCTTGCCCGCGTGATCGCGCATGGTGAGGATGTCGGCGAGCATCTGGGTGGGGTGCCAGCTGTCGGTCAGGCCGTTCCACACCGGAACGCCGGCGTACCTGGCCAGGGTTTCCACGTCGTCCTGGGAGTAGCCGCGGTACTCGATGCCGTCGAACATGCGGCCGAGCACGCGCGCGGTGTCCTCGACCGACTCCTTCCGCCCGAGCTGTGAGTCGTCCGGGCCGAGATAGGTGACGTGCCCGCCCTCGTCGTGCGCCGCCACCTCGAAGGCGGACCGGGTCCGGGTCGAGGTCTTCTCGAAGATCAGCGCGATGCTGCGCCCGGCCAGCCGGTGCCGGTGCAAGCCGATGCGCTTCTCGCTCCGGCAACGGCTGGCCAGCTCGACCAGGTACAGGAACTCGTCAGGCGACAGGTCGCTTTCCTTCAGCAGGCTGCGGCCGCAGAGATCCATCTGGTTGTACTCCTTCCGCTCAGGCGGCTCGCCGCTAGGCCGGGTCGCGCTCGATCGGGCACGTCATGCAGCGCGGGCCGCCACGGCCGCGGCCGAGTTCCTCGCCCGGCACGGTGATGACCTCGATGCCGTGCCTGCGCAGCATGGTGTTGGTGGCGACATTCCGCTCGTAACCGAGGATGACGCCGGGCGCGACGGCGAGATAGTTATTCCCGTCGTCCCACTGCTCCCGCTCCGCGGCCCTGACGTCCTCGTCAGTGGTCAGCACGCTGACCTTGTCGACGCCCAGCGTCTCAGCCAGGGTCTCCCACAGGTTGTGGTTGAGACTGACCGCGAGCTCTGCGCCGCCGCCCGGGCTGATCGTCCAGGAACGCACGTTCCTGTCCATGTAGGGATACAGGACGAATGTGCTCCGGTCGATCATCGTCAGCACCGTGTCGAGGTGCATCATCGCGTGCGACTGCGGCAGCTCGACCGCGATGACCGACCTGGCCTGGCCGGCCGCGAACAGGGCGGTGGCCAGGATCTCGACGGCCATCGGCGTGGTGCGCTCGCCCATCCCGATCAGCACCGCGCCGTTGCCGATGACGTGCACGTCACCGCCTTCGACGCTGGCCGGCAGGTGGCTGGCGTCGTCGTCGCCGTAGTAGGTGGCAAACTGCGTCCCGGCGAACATCGGGTGGTAACGATAGATCGCCCGGATGTGCAGCGTTTCCCGCTGCCTGGCCGGCTTGGCCATGGGGTTGACGCTGACGCCGCCGTAGATCCAGCAGGAGTTGTCCCGCGGGAACAGGTGATTGGGCAGCGGCGGCAGCAGGAAGTCGTCCGCCCGCAGCATGTCCCACAGCAGGCTGCGTGCTCGCAGCGGGCGCAGGTCGGCCTTCAGCACGCCGCCGACGAGGAACTCGGCAAGCCGCCTGCCGTCCAGGTCGTCGGCCAGCCGGCGCAGCGGGCCAGCCAGCGCCGGCCCGGCGATCTCCGGGGTGCACACCCGGTCGAGCACGAACTGCCTGCCCGCCGGGACCTCGAGCGTCTGCGCGAGCAGGTCACCGAAGTAGTGCACGGTGACGCCCGCCTCCCGCAGCGTCTCGGCGAACACGTCGTGCTCTTCTTTGGCCCGCTTGGCCCACAGCACGTCGTCGAACAGCAGCCCGCTGATGTTCCGCGGGGTCAGCCGGGACAGCTCGAGCCCTGGCCGGTGGATGATGGCCTGCCGTAGCTGGCCGACCTCGGACTGAACAGCGAGTGTCATGACTCCCCCTTTGCCAGGTCGCTGCCCGGCAGGCCCGGGTCGAGCGGAATCGAGCGAAGCCCGGGACGCGCGGGACCGGCCGGCGCATCCGCCGGCTCGGGCGCCAGCCCCTTGCGCTCACGGTCTGCCTTGAGGAACGGGTAGATCATCAGCCCGACCATGATGGCCACCAGTGCTTCGTACACCGCGGAGAACCCGCCCGCGAAGGTCACCCACATGGAGAACAGGACGCCCGCGCCGGCCACGGACAGGTCCCGGGCCAGCGGCCAGCCCTGCACCCGGCGACGCCGGGACACCAGGTAGGCGAGCTGGGCAATGGCGGACATGAAGTACGGGATCGCCACCGTGACCACGGTCAGGTCGACCAGGTAGGTGAACACGGTCAGCCCTGAACTGGTTGTGTACCGCCACAGCATCAGCAGCGACGGCAGCAGTGCCGCGATCACGACGCCGAACCACGCCGTGTCCTTGCGGTCGGTCCAGGCGAACGCGCGCGGGAACAGGCCGTCGTTGGCCTGGGCGCGCGCCACCTCGGTGGTGACCAGCGTCCAGCCGTTCAGCGCACCGATGCCGGACACCACGGCCAGCGCGGCGACGAGCTTTCCGGCCCAGGCGCCGTGACCGAAGACTGTCTCGAACGCTGGCACGAACGGCGCGCCGTTGTTCATCAGCGCGTGGTGCGGGACCAGTCCCATCACCGCGGCTGCGACGAGCAGGTACACGATGGCGCTGGCGCCGGTGCCGAGCAGTGAGGCCCGGCCGACGTTACGCCGCGGGTCCTTGACCCGCTTGGCGGTGATGGCGGCCACCTCGACCCCGATGAAGGAGAACAGCGCGACGCCCGCGGCGATGCCGATCGCCGAGTACAGGCTGCCGCCGGACGCGTTGAACGCGCCGAAGTTGCCGCTGGTCACGAAGAACCAGCCGACCACGCCGACGAGCAGCAGCGGCAGGAACTTGAGCACGACGGTCACGTTCTGGAACCAGGCCATCTGCCGGACCCCGACCAGGTTGACAGCGGCCGGGAACCACAGGCCGACCAGGGCGATGCCCCAGTTCTCGATGCCGGACGGGTTGATGCCGAACAGGGCGTCGACGTAGAACACCCAGGACGCCACGATGGCGGCGTTCCCGGCCCACGCCTGGATCCAGTAGCACCAGCCGGTGAGGTAGCCGGCGAAGTCGCCGAACTCGTGCCTGGCGTACGCGTACAGGCCGCCGTCGGAGTTCGGCACGCGCTTGGTCAGCTGCCCGAACAGGATCGCGAGCAGCATCGCGCCGATCGCGATCACCGCCAGCACCAGCAGCGAGCTGGTGCCGCCGTCTGCCATGACGGCCGGCATGGTGAACACCCCGGTGCCGATGATGCTGCCGATGACCAGCCCGGTCGCCGACGTCAGGCCGAGGGCGCGCGCCTTCTGCTGATCCTTCACGCTGGACAGGCCCGGCCTAGGTTGAGATTGCCCGCCGGGCGGGCGGGCACTGGCTGCGGTGGACATGAGACCTCCCTGTGAACACGACGCGGCTCCGTTGCACGCGTCTGGTCACATCGATCACGTCCACCTCATCCGCACACACCCGTTCCGGCCAGGGGCCCTAGGTCACGAGCGGCCCGTCATTCGGCCTTGCTGGTTGAGGCGGCGGCTCGCGCGTATCACGCATAGGGAAGGGAACGCCAAGAAGGCGAGTAACTGCGCACGGACAGGTGGCCCTGCGGGCCACGCCCGCCGTGGGGCTGTGGGTCCCCGCGGACGGGACCTCCGGCCTTTGACGTGCGGGCTGACGGACCCCGAGGATGGCAGTCATGGGGGGAAGCCTGCTGGCCGCGTCTACCGGCACCGGCGTCGGCCTGACGCGTACCTGCCTGGGACTGGTCAGGGCGCTAGACCGCAGGGGCGCGAACGTCGCGTTCGTCAAGCCGGTAGCGCAGCCCAGGCACCGCGGCGACCCGGACAGGTCGGCGGCGCTGGTCGAGGCCGTGGCCGGATTGCACCCGCCAGAGCCGCTGTCGACCGAGGCCCTCGAGCAACTGCTCGGCGCCGGCGGGCTCGACCTCGCGCTGGAGAAGGTGGTCGCCGCCTGGCAGCCCGTTTGCGACAAATCGGACCTCGTGGTCGTGCAGGGCCTCAGCCCGATGCCGGCCAGGCTGTACGCGACCGAGTTCAACCACGCCCTGGCCAGGGCGCTCGACGCCGACGTGCTGCTGGTGTCGAGCTGGCCGGCCACATCCGGCGAACGCGGCACGGGCCAGCCGGCGCGGGCGGCGGAGAACGTCGCCGACGTGCTCGCCATCGCGGCCAGCGGTTACGCCGCGGGCGAGAGCGAGCGAGTCGCCGGATGCGTGGTCACGAACGTCCCGTCGGCCGACGCCGCCGCCACGGCGGCGCTGCGCGACGCGCTCAGCCGCCGCAGGCTCCGGCTGCTGGCGGCGGTGCCGTACCGCCCGGAACTGACCTGGCTGCGGGTCAGGGACCTGGTGCGTGAACTGGGACCCCGGGTACTCAGCGAGGGCGACCTATCCCGCCGGATCAAGGACGTCGCCGTGTTCGCCCAGGGGGTTCCCGGCGGTCTGCGGGTACTGACCGACGGCCGGCTGATCGTGGTCCCCGGCGACCGGCACGACGTGGTCATGGCCGCGTGCCTCGCCACGCTGAGCGGCGTCCAGCTGGCCGGCCTGCTGCTGTCGGCGGGCATCGAGCCGGATCCGCGGATAACGGAGCTGACCAGGGTCACCGCCAGGGCGGGCCTGCCCATCCTGGTCGGCAGCGAGGACAGCTACGAGACGGCCGCTGCCGTCCGTGACCTTGACCCTGGCCTGCCATCCGACGACCTGGACCGGGTCGAGGCGGTGACCGACGCCGTGGCCGACTCGCTCGATGCGTCCTGGCTCGACTCCCTGCGCGGCCCGGGACGACCGCAGCGGCTCAGTCCCGCCGCGTTCCGCTACAAGCTCACCGACCTGGCGCGCGCCGCGAACGCGCGGCTCGTGCTGCCCGAGGGCAACGAGCCGCGCACCGTCCGCGCCGCGGTTGCCTGCGCGGAGCGGGGGATCGCACGCAGCGTGCTGCTCGGCGTGCCGGACGAGGTGTCGGGCGTCGCGGGCAGCCTCGGGCTGCGGCTGCCCGACGGCGTGTCGGTGCTCGACCCGCGCGACGTCGCCGAGCGCTACGTCGCGCCGCTGGCCAAGATCCGTGCGCACCGCGGCTGGACCGAAGAGATGGCGCGCGAGCACCTGGCCGACCCGATCACCGTCGGCACGATGATGCTGTACGAGGGCGAGGTCGACGGCCTGGTGTCCGGCGCAGCGCACACCACGGCCTCAACCGTCCGGCCCGCACTGCAGATCCTCGGCACCAAGCCGGGCAGCAGGCTGGTCTCGTCGATCTTCTTCATGTGCCTGCCGGACGAGGTCGTCATCTACGGCGACTGCGCGATCAACCCGCAGCCCGATGCGCGCGACCTGGCGGACATCGCGATCCAGAGCGCTGCCTCCGC
>JASIGS010000101.1 GCA_030052355.1 Streptosporangiaceae bacterium
GCGGCCTGACCGAGGACCAGGTTGCCGAGCTTGCCTTCGCGAACGGCATCCGGCTGCATCACGTGTCGACGCAACGCTTGTCGCTCGAGCAGGCGTTCATGGAACTCACGGCCGGCAGCGTCGAGTTCCATGCGGACCTCCAGGGCCGGCCGACGGCAGTGAACGGAACGGAGGAGTGACAATGGCACCGGTAACCACGGGCGGAGCCCGTCGCGGCGTCCTGCCTGTCCCGCCCGGGCGAGCGGGCCTCACCGGCGCACTCCGATCAGAGTTCACCAAGATCCGCTCGGTCCGCTCGACCTACGCTTCACTCGGCGTCCTGCTGCTGGCCGGCCTCAGCTGGGCTGTCATCTTTTGCACGGGCACGGCGGCGCAGTGGGCGCATATGTCAGCCCAGGCCAGGGACAGCGTCGATCCGACCCAGAACAGCCTCCTCGGCCTCGCCCTGCTCGGCCAGCTCGCCGTGGTCGTGCTCGGCGCGCTCACGATCACCTCGGAGTACTCCACCGGGATGATCCGGACTACCTTGACCGTGCTGCCACGGCGCGGAGTCGTCTACGGGAGCAAGGCGCTCGTGCTCGGGGCGGTCGCCCTGTCGGCCACGTTCCCAGCCAGTTTCCTGTGCTTTTTCATCGGCCAGCGGCTCCTGGCGGGCACGCACGCGGCGGCGACCCTGTCGCAGCCGGGAGTGCTGCGAGCGGTGACCTTGACTGCGCTGCTCGTCACCCTGGCTGGGTTGCTCACGGTGGGCCTCGGCGCGCTGCTACGAAACACGGCCGGCACCATCGCCGCGGCTTACGGGCTCTTGTTCCTGATCCCCGAACTCGCCAGGCCATTGCCTACGTCCTGGCTCGACGACGTCCAGCGGTGGCTGCCCGGCGGGTACCTCGTCAACCAGGTCAGCTACACCAATCCGCAGGGCGGCATGCCGCACATGTTCTCCCCGTGGGGTGAGCTCGCCGTGTTTGCCGGGTACACGGCGGCACTGCTCGCAGCAGGCGCAGTCGCGCTGCGCTGCCGGGATGCCTGAGCACATGCCGAGGCAGTCCGAGCCGAACGCCTCAGCACCCACGGCGGCTTACGCTGTGCTCATGCGGGACGCGTGGGCGAGGCTCCGCCGCCATCCGTGGCAGGCGGACGTCGCGCTAGCAGCCGCGATCCTGGTCGCCAGCGTGGGCCAAGAGAGAGCGGATCCGCTCATCGGAGCCGTAAGCCTCGCGCTCGCCGCTACCGTCGTTGCTCGCCGGAAGTACCCGGTGCAGGCATTCGCGGTGGCCGCGGCCGTGGCGGCCTTCCAGGTCGCGTACGGCTTGGCGCCGAGGCAATGTCTGCCAGGTGATACCGGGCTCTGCGGCTATCTGATCGGCGCCTGGCAGCCAACGGTGGCCGACGTGGCGCTCGCCGTGCTGCTGTACACGCTGGCCGCGCGTGCACCGCGGCGTGCGTCGGTGACCGGCCTGGTGGCCTGCGTGGCGTTGTCCGCGGTCGCGATAGCGCGGTGGGGACCAGCGCACTCCGCTCACCCGCTGGATCCGATCTTGGCGGCCGCCGCGTTGCTGGGCACCATATCTGTGGCGGCCTGGGTCATCGGCGAGTCCGTTGCCTACCAGCAGCGGACTGCCTACCTCGCATCGCTAGAGGCCAGGGCCGCCCAGCTGGAGGCCGAGCGGGACGCGCAGGCGCGAATCGCGGCAGCCGCCGAGCGCGAGCTCGAGTTGCAGGAACGCCGGGCCCGTGCGGTGGACCAGTCCGCGGCGCGGCTCCGCCGGATCGAGCGCGACCTGCACGACGGCGCTCAGGTCCGGCTCGCGGCGCTGGCCATGACAATCGGCGAGATCAAGGAAAACGTGGAGTCATCGACCGATCTCGGCGGCGACGGCGGTCGCACCCAGATGCTCATCAGCGCCGCGCACCGCAATGCCAAGGAGACGCTCGCGGAGCTCCGGGACCTGGCCCGAGGCATTCATCCGCCAGTGCTAGACCAGGGCATCGGCCCGGCGTTGGATTCGCTCGCCGAGGCGAGCGGGGTGCCGGTCAGGCTGGCACTCGATATCACGCATCGTCCCTCGCCGGCGATCGAGGCGATTGCCTACTTCTGCGCCGCCGAACTGCTCGCCAACGTGGTCAAGCACAGCGGTGCCAGCAAGGCCGAGATCAGTGTTACCAGCGGCCACCAGGGATTCGAGATGACCGTGGCCGACGATGGCGCGGGCCAGGCCACGCTCAGCCCGGGAGGCGGGCTTGACGGCCTCCTGGAGCGCGTGCAAACGGTCGACGGGCAGCTGACGATCGACAGCCCCGCTGGCGGCCCGACTCGCATCGCGATCAGCCTGCCGGGGCATGCCTGATGCACGGGAACGAAGAGCCGACCGCGCTGAGAGTCGTGATCGCTGAGGACGCGGCGATCATGCGCGATGGCCTGACCCAGACGCTGACCAGGCGCGGCCACAAGGTCGTGGCGGCCGTCGCGGACGGTGACTCACTCCTGCGAGCCGTGGCTGAGCTACAACCCAACGTCGCCATCATCGACGTGCGGATGCCGCCAACTCACTGCGACGAGGGACTCAGGGCCGCACAGGCGATCAAGCGCGACCATCCCGGCGTCGGAGTACTGGTCTTCTCCCAGTACATCGAGACCAGGTCTGCTGCCGAACTGTTCGCCGGCGCGCGCGGCGGCGTCGGGTACCTGCTCAAGGACAGGGTCGCCGACGTCGGTGACTTCATCGAGGCAATCGGCCAGGTCTCCCGTGGCGGCACCGTGCTCGATCCAGAAGTCGTCAGGCACCTGCTGACCGCGAGCCAGCGGGCCCAGGCGCTATCCGCGCTGACGCCCCGTGAGCGCGAAGTGCTGTCGCTGATCGCTGAGGGGCGCTCCAACACCGCCATCGCCGAGACGCTCGTCATCTCGCCCGGCGTTGTCGAGAAGCATGTCGCCAGCATCTTCGCCAAGCTTGGCCTGCTGCCCTCAGACAACGACAACCGCAGGGTCATCGCAGCCGTGCACTACCTGCAGTCGTAGCCGGCACCCTGGCCGACCGCCTGCGCGGGTGTATACCAGCACTCCCTATAGTGCTAGGCGGGCCGACTCTGGTCCGACGCCACTGCAGGGCCGGAGCACCTGGGCAAGGAGAACTGATCATGGCCGACAGCATCGAGTTCGTCCAGGGTAAGAACGTCGTCGCGTCGATCGCCTTCCGGCAATCGGTCGTATACCCGACCGATGCGTCGCCCGGTGAACGGCCGGAGCAGCTCGTCGCCAGCGATCCGCTTGGGCACTTCCACAAGGTTCACCATCTTGCCGGGAACCCCGACGGCACCTACGAGGCTGACAGCCCGGAGTACTGGCACGAGCTCACCGAAGCCTTGGCGCCGGCCGGGGCGATCCTGCTGCTTGGGCACGGCGCGGGCAAGGCAAACGCGTCGCATCAGTGGGTGGCCTACGTCGAGAAGCACCGCAAGGATGTCGCCGCCAAAGTGGTCGCCGACGTGCGAGTTGACATCGATCATCTGGACGACACGCAGGTGCTGCGGCTGGCGCAGTACTACTTTGCCGCGCCACCCGTGCGAGACGCCGGGGACGGCCGGTGGGGAGAGTCGGCCGACGAGCGTTCATAAGTAGCCGCCGTCCGGTTCGGGTCCGGCCGGGACGCCCGCTAGAGTGCTGCTCGTGCGGCTCGTGATCGCTAGGTGCAGCGTGGACTACGCTGGCCGGCTCTCCGCACACCTCCCGCTCGCCACCCGGCTCATCATGGTCAAGGCTGACGGCAGCGTGGCGGTTCACAGCGACACGGGGTCTTACAAGCCGCTGAACTGGATGTCGCCGCCGTGCAAGCTGCGCGAGGAGCCAGCCAAGTGGACTGTGACCGCCAGGTCAGGCGAAACGCTCACCATCGACATCGAGGAGATCCTCAGCGATTCCTCTTTCGACCTCGGCACCGACCCGGGTCTGGTGAAGGACGGTGTCGAGTCGCACCTGCAGGAGCTGCTCGCCGCGCAGCTGGAGGTGCTCGGTGACGGCTGGCGGCTAGTCCGGCGTGAGTACCCCACGGCGATCGGGCCCGTCGATCTGATGTGCCGCGACGGCGCGGGGATCAGCGTCGCCATCGAGGTCAAGCGGCGCGGCGAGATCGACGGCGTCGAGCAGCTCACCCGGTACCTGGAACTGCTCAACCGCGACCCGCTGCTCGCGCCGGTGCGCGGGGTGCTCGCCGCCCAGGAGATCAAGCCCCAGGCGAAGGTGCTCGCCGAGGACCGTGGCATTCGCTGCGTGATGCTGGACTACGACGCCATGCGCGGCATCGACGACGGCTCGCTGCGGCTGTTCTGACGGCGCCCGCCCCTCAGATGGCCGCGAGTCCACGGCGCTGCAGGTTTCGCACAAAAGAGTGTGCGCAGAAAACGAACCGCACCACGTCAATAATGGCAGCCGAAATCCGTCCTATTGTGGTTCAGGACGAAAGGCTGGCTACCGCGAGTGGCCCTAGAATGCTGTGTTGCTCTAGAGTCTGACCAGGTAGAAAATGACAATGCCTATGACCACGATAGCGCCAATGGTGGCCGTGATCTGTCCGGCGCGCGTTTTAGGTGGTTGCCAATTTGGGTCGTAGCCTGACATTTGTGACCTCCACCGGGTGAGGTTACTACCACTGTAACACTTATCGGATAACCGGTTATGAGCCTGGTAATGCGAGTTCCGTTTCGATACAGAGCTCAGGATTGACCGTCTCTGTGCACGAACCAGGCCGTCAGCTCACCGCGTCGAGGAAGTCCTCGCACAGCGGAAGCAACCGGGCGTAGTCGTACTGCACGCCGAGGTCGCTCCGCCATCCCAGCCGGCTGATCAGTTCGTAGCCGATCGCCACCCGCCATCCGGTCTCCGTCGTCACCTCGTGACCGAGACCGAGCAGGGTCTCAAGCCCGTTCGGCGCCAGCAAGGACGAGCTTGCGTCGTCAGGCAACGAAGGGCTGCCGTCGTCCTTGCAGGCCCCCTGGGCGACGCGGAACCACTCGAAGGCCAGCCGCGCGACGTCGATGCCCCGGTCCCCCACACCGAGGTCCTCGACGTCTACCAGGCCGGTAATCCGCCCGCCGGCCTGCAGGACATTGCCGGGATTCAGGTCTGAGTGCACGTAGTCGTGCCGGGCGGCTGGGCGCTCGTTCCCTGCAAAAGCGGCCAGCCTGCGGCAGAACCCCGCGGCGCGCTGGCCCATGCCCGCCGCCACCTGCCACCAGCCGGCCTCGTCGTCGAATACCACCGCCGGAACCCAGTAGGCCATGGAGTTGCGATGCCAGCCAGGCGGCGCCCCGGCCAGCCGCCGGATCAGCGCGACGAGCTGCGTCAGCAGGGTGTCGTCCAGCAGCGTCGCTGGGTCGCCGGGTAGTCGCTCCTGAACCCAGGCGTAATTGCCTGAGCCAATGGCGCCGTGCGCGATGATCCGGGGTATCCGGCAACCGCGCCTGCCGAGCTCCGCTGCCTGCGCGGCCACGTACGGGATCTTGTCCGGCAGGTCGGCCGAGGGGGCCCACTTGACCACCACAGGTTCGCCAGTCAGCACCGCGAAGAACGTCCGCCCTTGCCCGCCGCTGACCGCGTGGTCGACGGCCAGGGGGAGGCGGAGCGCCGCTGCGATGGCGCCAACAACATCAGCTAGGAACGCCTCGCTGGTACATGCCTCTCCGCTCCAGGCCACGAGGCGAGACGGTACCCCCGGGTCGGCCTGATGCCCAGCTGATTTCTACGGTAGCCGGACGCGCAACGGATTATTACGCATTTGACGCAATTCACTCTCGGGGCCATTCTGGCTGGGCGCCACCCTGGAAATGCAGCCGTGAAGGGAGCAGCCAGTGGCAGCCCGATACGACACCATCCGCACCGACCGGCTGATCATGCGCCGCTGGCAGGAGTCAGATCGCGAGCCGTTTGCAGCGCTGAACGCGGACCCGCAGACAATGCGGTACTTCCCGTCCACCCTGGACCGGGCGCAGAGCGACACGATGCTGGACAGGATCGACGCGCGGATAGAAGAGCACGGCTACGGCCTGTGGGCGCTCGAGGTCGCCGCGTCCGGCGAGTTCATCGGGTTCACGGGGCTCAACCCGATGCCCGCGGACGTGCCCGGCGCGGGCGGCATGGAAGTCGGCTGGCGGCTGGCCCGCAGCGCGTGGCACCACGGCTACGCGACCGAGGCCGCGAAGGCGGCCCTGGGGGTGGCCTTCGGTGGCCTGCGCCTGGCGGAGATCTTCTCCATGACCGCGGTGCTGAACGAGCCGTCGCAGGCGGTCATGCGCAGGATCGGGCTGACCGAGTTTGCCAGGTTTCAGCATCCGAGGATCGAAGCGGACAGTGTGCTGCGGCCGCACGTGACCTATCGCGGAGAGCGACCCGTAAGCCCCTGAGCAGGTGCGCGTTGACCGCCCGGGCGGCAGCGGCGAATTCAGGCATGACGTCCACGGTTACGCCCGCCTCGCGCAGCAGTACCGCGCCGCCGCCGGGTACGAAGATGGGCGGCTCCAGCCAGGCGATGACCACACGGCCAACGCCGCTGGCGATGATCAGCTCGGCACACGGCGTGGGCCGCGAGGAACGGACCGCGCACGGCTCGAGCGAGCTGTACATCGTCGCGCCGCGCAGCAGCGGGCGGCCGCCTCCCGCCGCAGCCTTGGCCAGCGCTACCTCCTCGGCGTGGTCAGCGGGATCGGTCTCCCTGGAGAACCCGGTGGCCAGCAAGTTCCCGTCCGCGGTGATCAGCACGGCGCCGACGGAGAACGCCGTCGGCGAGGGCACGCACCGCCCGGCCAGGTCGACCGCAAGCGCCAGCCAGTGCCGGTCAGGGTCCGGCGATGCGGGCTGGGCCACGAGGCGCTCCTGGAGGCTGGCGGGAGAGGCTACCTAAGGCAATCCTCTCTTACCCAGTCCTGTGCGCCGCGCTACCGGCGAACCGGATCACCAGGCGCCGGTCGACTGCTGACTGATGCCGCTGTGCGACGGACTCGGGAAGCCCGGCAGGGACTTGAACGTGCTGCCGTCCAGCCGGCCGAAGTACGGGCACGCGACCAGCAGATGAAGACCCGACGGCGCGAGCGAGATCACGTTGCAGCCCTGAACCAGTGAATTCGCCGATCCGGTCACC
>JASIGS010000014.1 GCA_030052355.1 Streptosporangiaceae bacterium
TCCGCGGCAAGGGCACGGTCGACGGCCAGCCGCGCGGCGGCGTCGGCGGTCAGCCACGATTTCAGCCAGCCGGAGGTTGCCCGCGTGCCGCGGAGCACGACGCGGCCCGCGATGTCGGTGGCCGTGCGGGCCGGGTCGGACCACCGGCCGGGCCCGGCCGCCAGCACCACGTGCCGAGTCCTGTCGTGCGACCCGCGCAGCAGCGCCAGCTGGCCGCGAGAAAGGCCGGGCCGGCCTGCCGAGACGATCAGGTCGGGTTTGTGTGCGGCGGCAAACGACGCGCACTCCAGCAGGAACTGGTAGGAGGTGAGGGCTGCCGGGCCCCGGCGCGCGCCCGATGAGGGCTCGGCGAGCAGGGGCCAGCCGGCGCGCTCCGCCAGCGCGACGGCGCCAGCCGGGTCGGCCGTGCCATCGCCGCAGACCACCACGCCGCGCTCGGTCCAGTCCAGCTCGATCTCCGGCAGCGGCGCCGCGCCGGACGCGAAGCGGGTCCACGGTGCGCCGCCCGGCCTGCCATCCAGCGACTCGCACCAGTCGCCGTCGCCGGCCGCGGCCGCGTCCGCCAGGCCGGGGACGAGCGGCTCGCGCAGCGGCAGGTTGACGTGCACCGGACCGGGAAGACCACCCGCGATGCCGGCCGCGCTCGACCAGGCGCGGCAGGCCAGCGAACGCCAGTAGCCGGCCTGACCGGGCCGTCGCTCAGGAACCCCGGCCTCGCAAAACCAGCGGACCGCGCCGCCGTACAGCTTGACCTGGTCGATGGTCTGGTTCGCGCCCGTGCCGCGAAGCTCGGGGGGCCGGTCGGCGGTGAGCACGATCAGCGGAACCGCCGCCTCGTCCGCCTCGACGACCGCCGCGTGCAAGTGGGCCGTGGCGGTGCCAGAGGTACACACCACGACGGCCGGGCGGCCGCTCGCCTTTGCCAGGCCGAGTGCGAGAAACCCGGCTGAGCGCTCGTCGATCCGCACGTGCAGCCGCAGCGCAGAGTCCGGCCTGGACGCGACGGCGTGCAGGGCCATGGCGAGCGGGGCGCTGCGCGATCCCGGCGCGACCACCGCCTCGCGGAGGCCGCACCGCACCAGTTCGTCCGCCAGCACGCTGGCCAGCGCGGTCGAAGGGTTCACGGCCCGCCGGGCAGGTACCGCGCGGCGGCCATCAGCCGAGCCCGCCAGGCCGACGGATCGACCTCCCACTCCGCGAGCGCTGCCTCGTCGACCTCGACCGGGCGCACCGGCAGCTCACCACCGACCTCGGCGAGCGGGCTGGCGGTCACATCCCCGGCAAGCAGGCTCGTCGTGGCCAGCCCGCAGGCGTGTTCCAGCGTCGGCAGCGCCGCCGCCAGCGCTACCCCGGCGGCCAGGCCAACGGACGACTCGACCGCGCTCGACACGACCACTGGCAGGCCGCACGCCTCGGCGATCCGCAGCCCGGACCGCACCCCGCCGAGCGGTTGCGCCTTGAGCACAACCAAGTCGGCCGCGCCAGCCGCGCGCACGGCGAACGGGTCCTCGGCGCGGCGGATGGACTCGTCAGCGGCCACCGGCACTTCCACCCGGAGCCGAAGCTCGGCCAGTTCCTCCAGGGTCGCGCACGGCTGCTCGGCGTATTCCAGGCCGAAGGGCGCCAGCAGCTTGAGCATCCGCGCCGCGGCGTCCACATCCCAGCCACCGTTCGCGTCGACGCGCACCTTCCCCGAGGGGCCGATCGCGTCACGCACCGCCTCCACCCGGTCAACGTCGGCCGACGCCGGCTGACCCGGCTCGGCCACCTTGACCTTCGCGGTCCGGCAGCCCGAGGCCGAGACGATCGCGTGCGCTTTTCCGGGCCCGACGGCTGGCACCGTCACGTTGACGGGCACGCTGGCACGGGCCGGCGCGGGCCAGCCGTAGAGAGCGGCCTCCGCGGCGCAGGCGAGCCACCGGGCGGACTCGCGGGGACCGTACTCGGGAAATGGCGAGAACTCTCCCCACCCGGCCGGCCCCCGAAGCAGTGCACCCTGCCGCAAGGTCGTGCCGCGGAACCGCACCGGCATCGGAATCGCGAATGCCCGCAGCGTCGGCAGCAGCCCGGCGATGTCGGCGGCCGTCACGCTGGCCGGCGACCCCCGTACCCCCGGCTGTGCTGACCCGGGGGGCGACCCCCGTACCCCCGGCTGTGTCACGGGCGCCGCGGGAACCTGGAGAAGTCGGGAGCGCGCTTGCCGACGTACGCGTCGCGACCCTCCTGCGCTTCTTCGCTCATGTAGTAGAGCATGGTGGCGTCGCCGGCGAACTGCTGGAGGCCGGCCGCTCCGTCGGTGAAGGCGTTCAGCGCGCCCTTCAGCATCCGCAGCGCGAGCGGCGACTTGGCCAGCATCTCCCGTGCCCAGCCGACGGTCTCCTCTTCCAGCCGGTCCAGCGGCACCACGGCGTTGACCAGGCCCATCTCGAGCGCGTCCTGGGCGCTGTACTGACGGCACAGGTACCAGATCTCGCGTGCCTTCTTCAGTCCGACGGTGGCCGCCAGCAGCGAGCAGCCGTAGCCCCCGTCAAACGAGCCGACCTTCGGCCCCGTCTGCCCGAACACGGCGTTGTCCGCCGCGATCGTCAGGTCGCAGCACACGTGCAGCACGTGCCCGCCGCCGATCGCGTACCCGGCCACCATCGCGATAACCGGCTTGGGCGTGCGGCGGATCTGCACCTGCAGGTCCAGCACGTTCAGCCTGCCGACGCCGCGCGCGTCGCGGTAGCCGTCATCTCCCCTGACCTTCTGGTCCCCGCC
>JASIGS010000102.1 GCA_030052355.1 Streptosporangiaceae bacterium
CACGCGAGAACCTCGCCGAGGTGCCCGCCGACCCACGCGAATGATCCTTCGACGCGCACCCCCATCGAGATCGGGGCCTCGACCGGGAAGAACTGGCGCAGCCTGGCCAGGGCGCCGGTCAGCAGGTCAGCCCGGTCGCCAGGCATGTGCAGGTTCCGCCAGTCGTGCATGGCGCCATACACAAAGATCGGGAGTCCCCCAGCGAGCGCGCCGGCGGCGACCACCAGCACGCGGCGGCCAAGCCGCCGCAGCACTGGGATAAACCAGACCGCGACCGGTATGAACAGCTCCAGGCACATCGGGCTCGACCACAGCGCGAGTCCGCACAGCAATCCCGCGAGCGCGCAGCGGCGCCAGCCGTCGTCGCCCTGGCGGATCCTGGCAAGCGCGCCGACCGCGCACAGTGCGATCGCGAGCCCGACCATGTACGTCCCGCCGGGTTTGAGAGACCGCCACAGAAAAGAGGCTGGCCACACCCAGAACGCCAGCGCCCCGATCTGGGCCGCCTGGTCGCCGACGATGTGCCGGCCCGCCCGCCACAATGCGATGGCGCACAGCGCGCTCGACAGCGCCGTGGTCGCGACCAGCTGACTAGTGCCGACGCCAGCGATGGCGAACACCGCGGCGGTGAGGACCGCCTCCAGGCTGCCCCCGTAGGACTGGCCCCACATGTACACGCTGATCTTGCCGTGATGCAGCAGCTGGAGTGCCATCAGCCCGATCACCCCGCCGTCGGAGGTGAGCGTGCCGATCGGATGCGCCGCGACCCACCAGCGCTGCAGCGCGCCGGCCAGCACCGCGGACAGCACGACGATTAGCGGCAGGCGGCCTGGCAAAGGCGCTGAGTCATCGTCACGCGCCGGGTGCCTGCCCACCGCGCGGACCCCCGTCACCGCGTCCACGTGAAAACAATGCCGGAGCAGGCCACGCAGGCACATCGGACTGGAGGTCAGTTGCGACGACCGCTGGTAGCCCACGGTAGTACACCCAAAGGCTGATGCTCGGCGAAGGAGCGGCTGGCTACCATCGGCCCATGGTCAACATCCCGGTACCGCCGCAGGCGATCGGCGGGCCGCACGCCGTCATCGTCGGCCGCGCGGTATCCAGTGCGCACGGCCTGGTCTTCGGCAGGGCGGCGGTCTTCGGTGCGCCCGGCCTGGTGGTCGAGACCGTGCGGGGCAACTCGCATGGCGTGGTCTTCGGGGCCAGCTACCTGGTCGCCGATCCTTTTGGTGGCGGGGCTTCAGCCTGGCAGGCGGGTATCGCGCTCGCGGTCGCGGCGGTCCCTGCTGCCGCGCTGTTGCGCCGCAGGCCGCTCGCGGCCCTGGCCGTGCTGCTAGCCGACTCGTTCGTCTTCGGCTGGCTTGCCGCAAAGACGGCACCTGGCGGCTGGTATGACGCGGTGCTGTCAGTTCTGCCGGCCCTGCTCGTGCTGCTTGCTGACTTCGTGGTCTGTTTCATCGCGGCTACGAGGCCGGTCAGGTTCTCCGCCGCAGTCGGCGTCGTGACCCTCGGTGCCCTGGCGGGCAGCCGGGTCCTGCTGGTGTCCCCTCTGCTGCCGGGACAGGAGATCTTCGCCGACAGCGCGAACCAGCTCGGGATCGTACTCATAACCGTTATCGCGTGGCTGATCGGCCACTCGATCCGGCAGGCGCACGTGCACGCCGAGGAGGCGCGTGCGCAGGCTCGCGACCAGGCTGTCACGGCGGAACGGCTACGCATCGCCCGCGACTTGCATGACCAGGTCGCGCACGCGATCGGCGTCATCGCGATCCAGGCCGGTGCCGGCAGCCGGGTCATCGACACCGCGCCCGCTCAGGCCCGCGAGGCGCTGGCCGCGATCGAGGTCACCAGCAGGCAGACCCTGGCCGGGCTGCGGCAGACCGTCGGGGCGCTGCGGCGGCACGGCCTCGTTTCCGTGGCGGCAGGTCCCGCTCCGCTCGGACCCCAGCCCGTGCTGGCCGACCTCGGCTGGCTCGCCGCCACGACGCGCGACGCCGGCGTCCAGGTCGACGTGCGGTGGCAGGGCGAACGGCAGCCGATTCCCGCCGAGATCGACACCTGCGCTTTCCGGATCATCCAGGAGGCAGTCACCAACGTGGTCCGCCACGCTGGCACGAGCAGCTGCAGCGTCTGCATCGACTGCCGCGCCGACGAGCTGTCCGTGGACATCACCGACGACGGCTGCTCCGGCCCGGGCTACGGAGCCGGCACCGGTTACGGCATCGCGGGCATGCGAGAACGGGCCAGCCTGGTGCGGGGCCAGCTCACCGCGGAGCCGCGGCCGGAAGGTGGCTTCCGCGTGACCGCGAGGCTCCCGCTGCAGGCCCAGTGACCATACGCGTGGTGCTGGCAGACGACCAGCCTCTCATCCGGGCCGGCCTGCGCATGCTCATCGCCGACACCGCGGGCATCGACGTCGCCGCCGAGGCCGCGACCGGTGCCGAGGCCGTGCAGGCGGCCAGGGATACCCGGCCCGACGTGGTCGTGATGGACGTGCGCATGCCGGGGATGGACGGCATCGAGGCAACCCGCATCATCACGGCCGGTGAAGCGCCGCCACGGGTCGTCATCCTGACCACGTTCGATGACGACGACTACGTCTACGGCGCCTTGCGCGCAGGGGCGAGCGGCTTCCTGGTCAAGGACATGGCGCTCGACGACATCCTCACCGCCATCCGGGTCGCCGCGGACGGCGACGCGCTGATCGCGCCGAGCGTGACGCGACGGCTCATAGCCCAGTTCGCCAGCCAGCCCGCGGCCGCTCCGGCGAGGCTGCAGATCGGTGCCGTCACGGAACGAGAACGCGAAGTACTCATCTTGGTAGGACGTGGATTGTCGAACAGCGAGATCGCAGCCAGCCTCTCGATCAGCGCCGCCACCGCCAAGGCTCACGTCGGCCACCTGCTCAGCAAGCTCGGCGCGCGTGACCGGGTCCAGCTCGTCATCGCGGCGTACGAAGCTGGCCTGGTGACACCGGGACGCTGAGGCGTGCAACGCAGCGGGGCGGGCCGGCTCGGGCCGGCCCGCCCCGCTGTTGCTGCTGACGGTTAGCTTCCCGGGGTCGGGGTGGTGGTGAGGACGATGGCGGTCGGCTCCTCGCCGTCGCCGGCGTTGGGCTCGCCGCCGTAACCGACATTGAAGCTGCCAACGGCGCTGTCATTGGATGTATCGAACACCGTGACGATGCCCGACGTGAGCCCGCCTACCCACAACTCGCTGCCGTCTGGGGTGACGGCCACGCTGACGGGATCGCCGGAGTCGGAAATCGTGGCGGTCACCAGGCCGGTCGCCGTGTCGATCACGGAGACGGCGTCGGAGTCCGGGTCGGCCACGTAAAGCGTGCTGCCGGTTGGCGACAACGCGAGCGACCACGGCAGCTGACCGACCTTGATCGTGCCGGTGACCGTGTTGGTCGCGGCGCTGATGACGTCGACCTGGTCCAGCGCGGTGCTGGTCACGTAGACCGTGCTGCCGTCTGGCGAGACGGCGACGCCTTGCGCGCTGCCGAGGTGGCGGATCACGTCGACCACCTTGAGCGTCGCCGTGTCGATCACGAGCAGGCCGTCCCCCGAGGTCACGTACGCAGTGGCCCCGGACGGCGAGAACGCGATCTCCCGGGGGTCTGTCGACGGGAGCCGCAGCGTGGCCGTCACCGCGTCGGTGGCGGTCGAGACCACGCTGATCGCGCCCAGCGACGACGGCGCGTCGCCGGTCTGCGGGCCGGTGTCGAGCACCCAGACCTGCGAGCCGTCTGGCGTCACCGCCAGGCCCTCTGGGTCTTGACCCACGTGGACCAGGGTCTCGGCGGGATTCTCGTAGTTGTCCACGTCGAGAGTGGCACTGTCCATGACCGCGAGGGTGTCGTTGCCGGTGTCGGCGAAGTACAGCGTGCTGCCGTACATCGCCAGGCCTTCCTCGGACGAGTCGTAGTTGAAGTCCGTGGTCCCGGTGTTGGGCACCAGCCGGTCGCCCACGTTGTACTGCTGGATCAGTTCGCAGTTCGCGGTGTCCACGGCGTCGAAGGCTTGATAGCCGGGGAGCGCTATGTAGGCGGCCCCGGTCGGCCCGGTGCACGCACTAGAGGCCAGGCCGGCGGTCTTGGTCTTTGCGGCCGGATGAGCGGACGCACCGTTGCCGGTCGTGACGACGAGCGCGATGGCGGCACCAGCCGCCAGTACGACGGCCGCTGCGGCCGCCGTGATCACGCGGCGGTTCGCCCAGGCGGGAGCGAAGCTCGATGGCATTTGGTCACACTCCCACTGCAGTCGAGGCGGCTGCTGAGTTGCGCACCGGCTTGAACCCGGGCGGCTGGACTGGGACGGTCTGGCTGGCTCCCGGGTACGGCGGTAGCTGGAACTTGACCACTTCTTCCTCGGCCAGCTCGAGTTGCCTCTTCGTGTCGGGCAGCCGTGGGAACCGGCCGAATCCCCGGTGCGGGAACGTGCCGAGCGCCGATGTGAAGTCGCCGACGGTCTCCCGCCGCCAGGCGGTGATGTTGGGATTGACCACGCCGGTCACCAGCTCGAGCAGCCGGGTCACCGAGGTGTGATCGAACGTGTCGTGGCAGACGAAGCCGCCCACGGTCCACGGAGACACGATGACGCAGGGGACGCGGAAGCCAAGGCCGATCGGCCCGGGTGCGTCCTTTTCCGCCGATGCCGACGAGGTTATGTACTCGCCCATCGTGCCAGCGGGTGCGGTGGGCGGGACAACGTGGTCGAAGTAACCGTCGTTCTCGTCGTAGACGAGGATGAACACGGTCTTGGCGAACACATCGGGGTTGGATGCGATGGCGTTGACCTTGCTCGCGACGTAGTCGGCTCCCGCCGCGGGCATGAAGTCGGGGTGCTCGGACTGGTAGGAGGTCGGGAGGATGTATGACACCGTCGGCAGCCGGTCATGCGCGGCGTCGTACTCAAACTGTCCCGGCTGGTAGAACCTCATCGCGTTCTGGTAGAGCGGTGACGACGGCGACGCGTTCTGGTACTGGTCGAAGTACTCCAG
>JASIGS010000103.1 GCA_030052355.1 Streptosporangiaceae bacterium
TGCGTCTCGTCGGGCCCGCGCGCACGCGCCCCGGTCAGGCAGAGTCGCTGCGGACGGACGCGTAGTTGTCGCCGCTGGTCTCCGTGATCGCTGCGGTCGGCTCCGCGCTGGTCCTCGGGGTATCGTCGGTCGCCGAGCAGCGCGGTACCAAGCGCGTGGAGCGCCGTCCGGCGCTGTCGCCCCGGCTGCTGCTCGACCTCGCACGGCAGTCACTGTGGCTGACCGGCATAGGCGCGACCCTTGTCGGCTTTGCCCTGCAGGTCGTGGCGCTGAGGTTCGGTCCGCTCGCGCTGGTGGAGCCGATCCTGGTGTTCGACCTGGTATTCGCCGTCCTCATCAGCGCGTACCTGCGGAGGCGGCGCGACCTGACAATCTTCGCCGGGGTCGCCGCGTGCTCGCTTGGCATCGCCGGATTCCTGGCGATAGGCAGGCCGTCGGGCGGCAGGCCGACGGTGGGCGTCGACGTGCTGCTGCCGCTCGCCGCGGGACTCGTGGTGGCGCTGGCGGGCTGCCTGACCGTGGCCAGGCGGAACAAGACCGCGCAGCCACTGGCGCTGGCGCTGGCCTGCGGCATCTGTTACGGCATCTCGGCGTTCCTCGTCAAGCTGGTGGTCTCGAACGTCAGCGGCGGCTTGCCCGGCATCTTCACTCACTGGCCGATCTACGCGCTGGCAGTCGTGGGCCCGCTGGGGTTCTTGTTTAATCAGAACGCTTTCCAGCAGGGCGCGCTGATCGCCCCGGTAATGGCGATAATCACTGCTTGTGACCCGATAATTTCCATTGCGCTCGCTACCTTCTTGCTGAAGGAGACGCTCGCCAGCAGCCCGGCGGCGATCGCAGGAGAAGTCGTGTCGCTTGCGGTGATGGTCACCGGCATCACCGTGGTCGCGCACCATGCTCCGCAGGTCCAGGCAGCCGATGAGAAGGCGAGCGGTCAGACCTAGCCTGTCTCCACCGCAAGCGCCACGAGCGGGTAGCCGGGCTTGTCCACCCGGCGGAGCAGCACCACGATGCCGCCGCCTGGCAGGGTTCCCGCGCCGGTCACGTACGTGTGATAACTGGCACCCTGATATGCGGCCAGGCCAACGTCGACGACGACACGACCGAGCGGACGCCGCCCGCGGACCGGGACGAGCTCCACGGTGACGCGCCCGGCGCGGAACGGGCCGACAGTGACGGCCGCGACCGGACCGCTGATGCCTGCAAATCCATCGAGAAAGTACGGCGGAGCCCCGCCGCCGCCCTGCCCGGTGACTAGCACCGGGCTGGTCGGTTCGCCGGTCACGTCGTCCCGGCACTCCATTCCGGTGTTCGCGCTCTCACACACCGCGCCGTCGGTCAGCGTGAAGTTCTGCAACTGGCCGCCGATCTCGGTCCAGCGCGGATGACCGCTGGCAGCATCCAAGGCGAGCACGACTTCGGTGTTGAGCAGCGGCCCCAGCCTGTACGGCCAGACATAGCTATGCGGGACCAGTCGGGCGAGCGGCGTGGCGCTCGGCGCGTCCTGACCGGCGAGCAGGACCAGATCGCCCGCGGACGCGACGCCAGCCAGTGTGAGGTAGGTCCCTGCGTCCGGGCCGGTCCCGGACGGCGACGACCACGTCCACGCGGCCGCGCCGGTCCGCGGATCGAGCCGCTGCACGGCCACGCCGCCGTCTGCGCACTCAAAGGATGCGGCGACGAGCGCTCCGTCAGCGGCGAGGCCCATGCCCTCGTCTACCGGGCTGGCGACTTTGAGCCTGGCGCAGCCGGCGGGCCGAGGCCGGGTCCACAGGACGCGGCCGGTCACCGCGTTCCGGGCGGTGATCACGCCTGCCGGGCTTCCGGTCAGCACCTCGTCGCCGGCGACGGCTATCGCCGGAGTCTGGCTGGGAGCGGAAAGTCGCTGCATCCACAGCCGCCGCCCGGTGGCCATGTCCACCGCGATCTCGGCCGTCGCCTGCGGCCCGACCGCTGCCGGTGCCTTGCCGACCTCGCCGCCTGCCTCGATGATGCCAACACTGTTGCCCAGAGCTCCGGGCCCAGCGCTGGCGCCGGAAACGAAGCCGACAACGACGGGCAGTGAACGGGGCACCTGTGCCTTCCACACCCCGGCACCGGTGAGAGCCGAGACCGCGATAACGGAGTTCGGGTCGGCTGACGAATACGAGTGCCCTATCAGGAGTCCGTCGGTGACCGCGAAGACCTCCCACGGTGACCCCTGCCACAGCGGACGCAGCACGGATCCGGTGACGCGCGGCGGTTGCGAGACGCGGACTCGCGGCGACGCAATCGAGGTCCCGGGCAGTCCCAGTGTGCGCGCTGCGGTCGGCCGGCGGGTCGCCGCGGAGTGCGGCCCGGATACCGCGGTGCCGCACGCGGCCAGCAGGCCAGCGGCGCCCAGCAGCCCCACGGCGCGCAGCAGCCCCAAGGCGCGCAGCCGTGAACCTGATCTCGACCCCGCCATGCGCCGCGGCCCCGCTTTCTCAGGACTCACGTCCGTCAGACGCAGGCTAACCCGCAGCGGTTCCTAGCGCCCATCTGTCATCTCGTCCAGTAGTTCGGCGAACATCCGCTCGATCCGCTCGTCGCTCACGTTCTGCTCGGCGAGGTAGTCGCCGAATAGCTGCAGCGGACTCCGGCCTGCCCGGCTCGGCTTGCCGGGGTCGCGGCCGCCTGGCCGCGGCCGGTGCGCCTCGTCGAGCTGTACCTCGAGCGCGTTGGGCAGCTTCTCGCGTACCGTGTCGCCGAGGCCGGCCCGGGCGGGCTCGGCGAGTATCACCCGCAGGTACGCGTCGCCCGCCTGCTCGCCCTCGGCGATGACGTGGTCAAGCGAGCCGCGCAGCGTCCTCAGGCGGCGGCCGCCGTGGATGTCCACCCGGCGCGCATCGGCCCGGATGCCGGGCGCGGCCGTCACGATGAGCGCACCCGGCTCGTTGGCCTCCTCGCCGAAATCGACGGCAAGCGGCGACCCGGAGTAGAACGCCGGGCAGGGCGCCGGGATCTCCTGCTGGCGGTGCAGGTGCCCGAGCGCCGCGTAGTGCGCCGACGCGGGCAGGATGGCGGGCGGCAGTTCGTACTCGAACGCGGTCTGCACGTCCCGCTCGCCCCCGCCGCGCCGGCCGCCGAGCAGGGTCGCGTGCGCCGTCACGATGTTCACCGTGTCCGGCGTGAACTCCGCGGTGAGCGCGACGAGGATGGCACCCACCCGGCGCGCGTAATCGAGCGCGTGCTCCGCCGCTTCGTGCAGGAGCAATTCTGCCGCTCGTACCGCATACCTCTGGGATAGGAACGGGAGTGCCGCCACGACTGCCTGCTCGCCCGCGCGAGTCGTCAGGCGGACTGTCCCGCCGGTTGCCGGCGGCCGCGGCGTGCCGAGCACGTGCAGGCCGAGCTCGCCGAGTACCGGCCGGTACACGCTGTCCAGCAGGTTCGCGTTGTCGTGGTTGCCCGCGATCGCCACGACCTGCCTGCCGTCCTCCCGTAGCGCGAGCAGTGCGCGCATGACCTGACCCTGCGCCCGGGGGCTCGGAGCCGACGTCTCGAACAGGTCGCCAGCGATCAGGATCAGGTCGACGTTCTCGTACCGCGCCGTCTCGACGATGCTGCGCAGCACGGCCTCGTGCTCGTCGTGCCGGTCCCTGCCCTTGAGCACCTTGCCGACGTGCCAGTCGCTGGTATGCAGGATCTTCAACGAGTGCCTCGCTTCGCGGGCTCAGGCAAGTCCGCCGGGTAGGTGACCTGGACCTCTCTGATTGTCGCCGGAAAGTCCCGCTTGTTGTCGGTGATAAAGCGGTCGGCGCGGACCACCACGGCGGTGGCCAGGTGCGTGGCATCGGCCGCCCCGAGCTTGTAAGCGCTGGCGAGCGCCGTGGCCAGTTCGGCTGTCGCGCGGTCGACCGGACGCAGGTCCAGGCGCGCGAGCAGGCCGGCCAGCATGCGCACTCCCTCAGTGTCACCGTCGCGGATCGGCTTGCTCAGCAGCTCAGGCAGGAGCAGCACCGACCCGGCTCCCGCAAAGTGGGCGGGGCTGTCACGGAACAGCCCGAGCACCCGGCGGCCCAGCGGGTGGCCCGGCTGCGCGGCGTAAACGAGCGCGTCGGCGTCGAAGGCGTCCATGTACGTCTTGCCGCGCTACCGGCTGTCGCGCCCGGACCTGATCTCGGCGAGCAGCTGCTCGGCCGTCGCCGCTGTGAGCCCGGTGTCCTCAGGTAGCTCGCACTCAGCGGCAGCGGCGAGGATGTCATGCACCCGCCCAGCGGCTTCGATGGCAACGCTCGACCTGGTCCACAAGACATCGGGCCGGACGAGGACGGCGACCGCGCGCCCGTGCCGGGTGATGGTGATCTCCTCGCCGTCTTCGACTCTGGTCAGGAGCTCAGGCAGCGACGCCCGGGCCTGGGACACTGTCAATGTTGTCATGCCTGTATCGTACATCGATGTACGCCAGCGTACAAGGATTCGCCTAACCACGGCTGGCTGCGGTCGGTGGCGTGACGACCGGATACCGCGGGACGGGCCGGGAGGGGCACTTGAGCCAAACCACCACTGGGCCCCCTGGCGCGCCGGCGACGGGCGCGGCGTTGACGACGCCGAACGTGATGCGCTGGCCGTGGGAGAGCGGGGCCATGCAGCCTGGCCGCCCGGTCAATTGCCAGACGCCGTATGCGTCGCGCCAGGTGACGCCGCTCGGCAGAGCGTAGCCGGTCAGCTGGCTCTGGCCGGCGAGCCGGACAGAGAACTCCTCGCCGTCACTGCCCACGAGGCCGACCGTGCCGGTCTGCACGGTGGGCGTGATGGTCGCCGTGGTTAGCGACTTCCCGGCCCAGAATCCGGCGGCTGCCAGCACGATCCCGGCGGCGCCAAGTGCCGTGAGGGTCGCGATCCGCGTCATCATGACTGCCTCCTGGCGTGGGCGATCAGGTGCCCGCTTCGGTCGTAGGCGGCCTCGCTGGTGATGTCGGTGCTGTTGTAGGCATCGCCGGGAAGCCGGATCCAGGCCAGGAAGACGCCGACTGTCTTACCGGGACCGGCGGGCACTGGCACGACCGTGGCGCTGACGGCCTCGCCGAGTGCCGTCAGCACGACCCGGACTGCCTGCGGGCTGGTCAAGCCGATTACCGGCAACGACGAGCCGTTGCCGTGCGGAGCCGCCCAGAGGGTTCCGTCAGGAACAATCGAGCTGAGGGCGCTGCTCCCGCTGCGCGGCAGTTCGGAGGGATCCCACTCTGGGCACTGAACCCGGGCGGTGCCGGACTGCGCCGGGGTACTGAACGTCCCCAGGCACACATCGCCTTGCCTGGTGACCCAGGCCACCGTGGTCCAGTGCTCCGGCAAGCTGCTGATCAGCGTCAGCTTTCCGTTGAACGGCGGGTCTTCGGCCACCTGGGCGTCGATGGGCCCGGCGCTGGGCGCGGCTGGCGGGCTGGCCTGGCCAGGGAACG
Organism: Streptosporangiaceae bacterium; assembly: GCA_030052355.1. The sequence goes on from JASIGS010000103.1 coordinate 5,424, forward strand.
GGCGGATCGAGAAGTCACGGGCGCCCGCGATCACGCTCGCGGCCGCCAGGCACGCAGCCAGCACGGCGCCGATGCTGGACAACATGCGGCGCCGCCGGATCCGCCTGCCGTGGCCGATGATCGATGACAGGTCGAGGCTCGCCGGCTGCGGCTCGGGATAGTCCAGGTCGACTGGGCATGCCCTGCCGGGTTGCGGGGCGGTCATGAGCTGACCTCCGATCGGAGC
>JASIGS010000104.1 GCA_030052355.1 Streptosporangiaceae bacterium
CCGTTGCTGCTGACTCACGGCTACGGAGCCACCTCGGCGATGTTCGCCCCGAACACCGCCGCGCTCGGAGCGGGCAATGAGGTGGTGACCTGGGACCTGCCGGGCCACGGCGGGAGCGAGTCGCCCGCCGACCCGGCGAGCTACAGCGCGGCCGCGGCGCTCGCGGACATGGCCGCGATACTCGACGAGCTCGGGCACGAGACCGCGGTCCTCGGCGGCCACTCCCTCGGCGGCTACCTGTCGCTGGACTTCGCCCTGTCGTACCCGGACAGGGTCGCCGGCCTGCTGCTGATCGGCACCGGCCCCGGCTTCCGCAACGACGCGGCGCGCGATGAGTGGAACCGGCGCGCTGAGGCCACCGCGAGACGGCTCGAGGAGCAGGGCCTGGCCGCGATGAGCGGCAGCGCCGAACTGCACGGCGGGCAGCATCGAGACGCCGCGGGGCTCGCCATGGCCGCCCGATATACCCTGACGCAGCGCGACGCGCACGTCATGGACGGCCTGACCGGCATCGTGGTGCCGACGCTGATCGTGGTGGGCAGTGACGACACGCAGTTCCACGCGGCCGCCGATTACATGTCAGCCAAGATTCCAGGCGCCCGCAAGGTCGTCATCGATGGCGCCGGGCACGCGCCGAACGTGTCCAGCCCGGCGGAATTCGATGCCCAGGTGCGGGCCTTCCTCGACGACCTCGCCTCGACCGGCCACGAAGCCAGGGCGTGATGGCCACGGCTGCCGGCCCGGACGGGGGCGTTCCCTCGTACCGGCCCGGGGGGACGCCGCCCCCACCCGGTACACCCAGGACCCCGATGGCCCGGAACCCGCCGCCTGAAGAGATACGCGCTGAGCTGACCGCGTGGGTACGCGGTCACTGGGATCCGGACATGCCCCTGCGCGCCTGGCGCGAGCTGCTGCTCGACTCGGGCTGGGCGGTGCCGAGCTGGCCAGGCCGCTGGCACGGCCGGGACCTGCCCGCATGGTCTGACGACCTCGTCGCGAGCGTGCTGGTCGAGCTCGGCGCCGTCGGCATCCCGGTGGGCAGCGGTACCTGGCTCGCCGCGCCGACGATTCTCGCGCACGGCAGCGACGGCCTCCGCGACCGGCTACTGCGGCCGATCCTCACCGGGGAGCAGACCTGGTGCCAGCTGTTCAGCGAACCCGGCGCCGGATCGGACCTGGCGGGCCTGTCGACATCGGCCGTGCTGGACGGCGACAGCTGGGTGGTCAACGGCCAGAAGGTCTGGACGACGAGCGCGCACCACGCGGACATGGGGATGCTGCTGGCTCGCACCGACGGCCACGTGCCCAAGCACAGGGGCATCAGCTACTTCGCGATACCGATGGACCAGCCCGGCGTGCAGGTGCGCCCCCTGCGCCAGATGAACTTCCACGCCTCGTTCAACCAGGTGTTCCTGACCGACGCGCGGGTGCCGCGGGACAACCTGATCGGCGAGGTGGGCCAGGGCTGGGCAGCGGCGCTGACGACGCTGGCGTACGAGCGCCGGTTTGCCGCGCTGCGGCGGCCTTCGTACGCCCCCGGGCCCGGCCGGGCGCTCGACGAGGCTCGGGCCGAGGCCGATGAGCATTTCGCCACCTATTCCTGGTACCCGCAGCGGGCCGGCCGGGCCGACCTGCTCGTCGCGCACGCCCGGGACGCCGGGGTCAGCTCGGATCCGGTCATCCGCCAGGCCATCGCGAGGGCCATCACGCTGCAGCGGGTGAGCTCCTGGACAGCGGAACGTGCCAGGCTTTCAAGGCGGCCAGGCGCGCGGCCTGGTGCCGAGGGGTCGGTCGGCAAGCTGGCCGCCAGCAATCTCGCGCGCGAGTGCGCGCGCGTGCACTCCATGATCGCGGGCGCTGCCGGGCTGCTGGCCGGCGCCGACTCGCCGATGCACGGAGTGATAGCCGAGGTCCTGCTGTCGGTCCCGGCCCAGTCGATCGCGGGCGGGACGGACGAGATCCAGAAGAACATCCTGGCCGAGAAGGTGCTCGGCCTTCCCGGCGAGATCAGGCCAGACCGGGATGTCCCGTTTAACCAGACTCGCGGTAGAGGCTGACCGGTCACGCTCCCGACCAGCAGGTCTGGGCCGGATGCAGAGGAAGCTCAGAAGCCGCTCAGATGGCCGCCCAAGGGGGGCCGGCCAAGCTGGGGCCATGATGACAGTCATGGACCCCACGAGCGGGGAACGCGGCACTCCGAGCATGCAGCGTGCGGACGGGACTCCGGTCCGGGTGCTCGTCGTGGACGACGAGCCGAGCCTCGCCGAGCTGCTCGGCAGCGTGCTGCGCTACGAGGGCTGGGACATCCAGACGGCTGCCAGTGGCAGCGAAGCCGTCCGGGCCGCGCGCGAGTTCGAGCCGGATGCCATCGTGCTCGACATCATGCTGCCGGACTTTGATGGCCTGGAGGTGCTGCGCCGGGTGCGCACCGTGCTACCGCACGTCTGCGTGCTGTTCCTCACCGCCAAGGACTCTGTGCAGGACCGGGTGAGCGGCATCACCGCGGGTGGTGACGACTACGTGACCAAGCCGTTCAGCCTGGAAGAGGTGCTGGCCAGGCTGCGCGGAGTGCTCAGGCGGGCCGGCATGACACGCGCGAGCTCCGGGACCGAGCTGACGGTGTCCGACCTCACCATGGACGAGGACGCTCGCGAGGTGCGCCGCGGCGGTGCGGTGATCGAGCTGACCGCCACCGAGTTCGAGCTGCTCAGGTTCATGATGCGCAACCCGCGCCGGGTGCTGTCCAAGGCGCAGATCCTCGACCGGGTGTGGAACTACGACTTCGGCGGGCAGGCGCACGTCGTCGAGCTGTACATCAGCTACCTGCGCAAGAAGATCGACTCCGGCCATGAGCCGCTGATCCACACCGTCCGCGGCGTCGGGTACGTGCTCAAGCCGCCTGCGTAATCATGGCTGTCCACGACCACGGCGCCACGCCGGTCCGGCCGCGCACCGCGCCGGGCCGGTGGCTGGCGCGGCGCACCCTGCGGGGTCGGCTCGTCGTTGGCCTGCTGACGCTGCTCTTCCTGGTTTGTGCGAGCATCGGCGCGCTCACCTACGCGCACCTGCGCTCGGTACTTATCAGCGGGCTCAACGGCCAGCTGGCGGCCGCCAGCGAGCGCTTCCAGGACTGCGTGATGCCGCCGCCAGACCACGACGGGCAGGGCGGGCCCGGCCAGGATCAAGATCACGACGGGCAGCCCGACGGAGCACCTGGCGGCAGTGCGGATGACTGCGCGCAAGAGCAGGCCGCCGGCACCATCAACGCCACGTTCGCCACCACCGGCAAGATGCTGACCGCGAACCTGGCCAACTCCAGTGAGAAGTGCCATCTGTCCGCGCGCGACCAGGCACTGCTGACGAGCCTGCCGCGTTCCGGCCCTGACGGCATCGGCCAGCCGCAGACGGTCGAACTGTCCGGGTACGGCGACTACCAGGTGCTGGCCCGCCAGACGCCGGAGGGCCTGCTCGTCACCGGAATGCCGCTGAGCTCGGTTGACACGACGCTGCGCCAGGTCGCGCTCGCCGAGATTGTGGTCTTCGCCATCGCACTCGTGCTGGCCGGCGTGATCGGCACGGCCTGGGTGCGGGTGTCACTGCGGCCGTTGCGCCGGGTCGCGGCCACCGCGACTCGCGTTACCCAGCTGCCGCTCGCCAGTGGCGAGGTCAGCTTGCCGGAGCGCGTCCCCGACGCCGACCCGCGCACCGAAGTCGGTCAGCTCGGTGCGGCCTTCAACAGGATGCTCGGGCACGTGGAGTCCGCCCTAGCCCGCCGTGAGGCCAGCGAGAGCCGCCTCCGCAGCTTCGCCGCAGACGCCAGCCACGAGCTGCGCACGCCGCTCGCGGCCATCAGGGGCTACGCCGAACTCGCGCGCCGGCACCGCGAGCCGCTGCCGGAGGACGTCGAGCATGCGCTCGGCCGGGTCGTGTCGGAGTCGGCCAGGATGAGCGAGCTCGTCGACGAGCTGCTGCTGCTGGCCAGGCTCGACGCCGGCCGGCCGCTGGCAACCGAGCCGGTCGACGTGACCAGGCTCGTCCTGGACGCGACCAGCGACGCGCGGGTAGCGGCGCCCGACCACCGCTGGCAGCTCGACCTGCCGGACGACCCGCTCGTGGTGGCCGGTGACGAGCAACGGCTGCGGCAGGTACTGGCGAACCTGCTCAGCAACGCGGCGCGGCACACGCCCGCCGGGACCAACGTGCTCGCGGCGCTGACCCTGGTGCAGGCCGCACCAGGCCGACCGGGCCCGGCCGCGGTGATCAGCGTCACCGACGACGGGCCAGGCATTCCCGCCGACATGCAGCCGCTGGTCTTCGAGCGCTTCGTGCGCGGCGACGACTCACGGTCACGCGCGGCTGGCGGCAGCGGGCTCGGGCTGTCGATAGTGCACGCGGTCACGGCCGCGCACGGTGGCAGTGCCGAGGTGACGAGCCGGCCGGGGCAGACCAGGTTCACCATCACGCTGCCAGCGATCCACGGCCCGGCCAGGCCAGCGGACCCGGACTGAGCCGTCTGCCGCGACGGTACGGCCGGGTGCACGCAAACATGAGGTGGACACGCCGCGGGCACTATTGATCACATGACCGACCGGCGGGCAGTGAGCCAGTGGATTGCCGAGTACGAGACCGCCTGGCGGACTCCGGGTACCGCGATCCTGGCCCAGCTGTTCGCCGATGACGCAGGTTACCTGCGGTCCCCCTACGACCAGCCGATCGTCGGGCTCCAGGCAATAGGCCAGATGTGGGAAGCGGAACGCGACGGAGCCGACGAGGTCTTCGCCGTGTCCGCCCAGATCCTCGCCGTGGAGGGCGAGGTGGCCGTGGTGCGGGCAGAGGTCAGCTACGGCGATCCGGTCAGCGACGAATACCGCGACATATGGGTGCTTCGCCTGCGCGACGACGGCCGGTGCAGCTGGTTCGAAGAGTGGCCGTTCTGGCCGGACAGGCGCGGGTCCGGGCCGTCCTGACCTGCTGCGGTCGTCAGGCCCTCCCGGGCCTATCGTTGCTAGAGGCAAGCGAGCAGACGCCGAAGGCTCACTGACCGACGGGGGCGGCAATGTGGCTTCGCAGGCTCGCGGCCGTCGTCGCTGTGCTCGCGGCTGGCGGCTGCTCATCATCGGCACAGGTACCGCCGTCAGGCCAGGCCGCGCCAGTACCCGGCTACGCCGGATACTGGACAGCGGCGAGGCTCAAGGCCGCCAGCCCGATGCGCGGAGACCAGAACCAGCAAATGTCGGCCGGGCAGTCGGCGGGGCCCGCCGTGGTCGCCCCCAGGGTCGGGGCACTGTTCGTCCGCGAGCCGGGCGGTAACCACTTCTGCACCGCGAGCTCGGTGACCAGCCCCGGCAAGGATCTGCTGATCACCGCCGCGCACTGCCTCAGCGCAGGGACGGCCGCGGGCTCCCGGCAAGACCTGGTTTTCATCCCCGGCTACCGGGACGGCCAGGCGCCGTACGGCGTCTGGGCCGTGAAGAAGGTGTTCGTCGCCCCGCAGTGGGCGAGCGCGTCGGACCCCGCGTTCGACGTGGGCTTCGTGGTGCTCGAGCCGCACGACGGCAAGAACATCGAGGACGTGATCGGCGCGAACAAGCTCGCCATCGACTCCGGGTACGTGCACCTGATCCGCGTCACCGGGTACCCGGATAGCGCCGACTCCGCGGTCACGTGCTTTACCTGGAGCGCCCGGCAGAGCGCCACGCAGATGCGGATGCAGTGTGCCGGCTTCAGCGGCGGAACCAGCGGCAGCCCGTGGCTGACGCAGTTCAATCCGCAGACGCGCGACGGCACGATCGTCGGCGTCATCGGCGGCTACCAGGAAGGCGGCAACACCGATGCCGTCTCCTACAGCTCGTACCTGGGCCGCGAGGTCGAGGCCCTGTACAAGGAGGCGTCCGGAAGCTAGCCCGCCGCGTTCTCGTCGATGGCCGCCAGTTCCTCACTGCTGAACTCTGACCGGCCGGCCGCCTGGAGGTTCTCCTCGAGCTGCGCCACGCTGCTCGCACCGATCAGCGCCGAGGTCACCCGCTGGTCCCTGAGCACCCAGGACAGGGCCAGCTGGGCGAGCGTCTGACCGCGTGCCGCGGCGATCTCATTCAGCGCCGTCGCGCGGCCGACGTTCTGATCGGTGACCTGGCTGGCGCTTAGCGTGTCCCCGCGGGCCGCCCGCGAGCCGGCCGGCACGCCGTGCAGGTAGCGGGCGGACAGCAACCCCTGCGCGAGCGGCGAAAAGGCGATGCAGCCGATGCCCTCCTGGCCCAGCACGTCGAGCAGGCCTCCCTCGACCCAGCGGTTGAAGATCGAGTAAGACGGCTGATGGATGAGCAGCGGCGTTCCCATCGCGCGCAGGATCGCGGCGGCGTCGCGGGTCTGCTCGGCCGGGTAGGAGGAGATGCCGGCATACAGCGCCCGGCCGGACCGGACCGCGGTGTCCAGCGCCCCCATGGTCTCCTCCAGGGGCGTGTCCGGGTCGAACCTGTGGCTGTAGAAGATGTCGACGTACTCGAGCCCCATCCGGGCCAGCGACTGGTCCAGGCTCGCCAGCAGGTACTTGCGGGACCCCCACTCCCCGTACGGGCCTGGCCACATGTCGTAGCCAGCCTTGGTCGAGATCACCAGCTCGTCGCGGTAGCGGCGCAGGTCAGTGCGCAGGATCACGCCGAAGTTCTGCTCGGCCGACCCGTACGGCGGACCATAGCCAGCAAAGTCGTCGGCGGACGCAAGCCGCACCTGGTCGCCGTAGTTGTTGGCGAGGTCGAAGTGCGTGACGCCAAGGTCGAAGGCACGGAGGACGATCGCGCGCTGCAGGTCCATGGGACGGTCGAGGCCGAAGTTGTGCCACAGGCCGAGTGAGATCTCGGGCAGCTTGAGCCCGCTCCGCCCGCACCGCCGGTAGATCATCTTGTCGCGGTATCGGTCTCCCGCGGCTTGGTACGCCATGTCCGCAGTCTGCCACTCCGGTGCGTATCGCTGATCACTGATACGAGATCAGTACCGGCCTGGGCTTGTGCGCCATGGTCTGCGACGGGGTGAGCATCGGATGGTCCTTCACGAAGAAGTTCTTCCAGCCGAAGCGGACCCCCTTCGGCGCGGCGCCGGTTATGGCGTTCCACGTCTGCTGCTTGTCCTGCGGGGTGCCCTGGCCGTCCATGTTGATGACGATCGCGAGATCGTCGTGCTTGGTGTCGAGCCGGTTCTCGTTCTGGATCATCGACAGCCGGAACTCGTGCAGCTCCAGCAGCTTCTGCGGCAGCCGGTACTGCCAGGTCAGCTTCGCGAGCCAGGTGACGACGCTGTTGACCTCGGCGATGCTGACGTGGCCGATCTGCTGCAGCGGCAGCTGGCCGGGCTGGAGCTTCCATTCCGGGTCGAGGGCGAGGCCGACGTTGGGCAGCTTGAGCAGCGCGGTGTACTTCTTCGCTTGCGCGAGGAAATTGTCGCGGCCCGGCTGCAGGTCCAGGATCACGTACATGCCGGCCGCGGTCGCTTTGCGAACCCATGGCCGCAAGGACGCGACGGACGACTCGTAGGAGTAGCTGTCGTCCGGGCCGGGCGATCCCTCGGCGATCGTCGCGATGATCTCGAAGGCCGGGATCACCCGTGCCTTGGTGAGCCCGCGATACGGCGCGGCCATCTGCCTGGCCCGCGTGATGCTGGCGGCCAGACCCTGCTCGCCGAGCGCGCCGAGTCCGGGAACGCCAGGGTGACCGTACAGCGCGACGATCATCCGCGTCGGGAACAGCACCTGGCCGCCGCCGGGCAGCTGCACGCCGGTCTCGGCAACGGCGACCCGCGCGGCAAGCCCGGCGGCGGAACCGAATCCGGATCCGATCGCGATGACCCGGCGGGGGTCTCCAGCTGCCAGCGCGGTTATGGCGGCCGGGTCGGCGCGCGGGTCGTAACCGGGCACCGGGATGACGCGGATCCCGGCCGCGCCGGCGGTCGCGGACGCCGCTGTGGTGGCCGCCATCTGCAGCGCACTGGCTGACGCCGCTGCTGCGGCGGTGCTGGCTGACGCCGCTGCTGCGGCGGTGCTGCCCGCGGCCGGGCTAGCAGAGCCGTCTGTGCCCACCAGCAGCGCCACATCGCGCAGCGGCACGTGGCCCAGGCGCACCGGCCTGCCGACCGCAGGCAGCGCGGCGCGGTTGGTTACCACATCGACGCCTGGCAGCTTGGCGGATAGCGCGCTTACCGAGACCCCGACCGAAAGCACAGCGCGCGGCCTCAGCGCCCGCATGGTCGCGCGCAGCACCAGGCTCGCCCGGCCGCGCGTGACGGCAGCATCGTCCGGCACCAGCAGCAACGGGGCGTGCTCCAGCCTGGCCAGGCGGGAGGCGTTGGCCAGATCGGGAGCCTTGCTCCGGCTGGCGATGGCGACGACCACCACGGGCGCGGAGACGAACAGCGTCCGCGCCGTATCCGCCGCGACGACCTCAGGCGACCCGCTGAGCACGGAAACACCGGAAGTCGGAGCCCGCAGCTGCGCAATGGCCGGGCCGCCCGCCCCCGGCGTCCCGACCACGTCGGACACGACAGAATTCGTGCCTACTACGACCCCAACCAGCACGACCGCGACACCCGACGTCCCGGCGAGGAGGCGTCTGCCCGGACGGCCACCAGCAAGCCCGCGTATGCCGAAGCGGCGGCCCGTCACCCTCGTTCCGTGCACCGCTGTCCATTCGTCACATTTGGCGGCTGGCTACTCACTGAAGCGCCACTGAATGATTACAGACAGGAGCCGGGGTCGTGCTGACGAATCCGCAATCTGCCTAATGCGGCGTATCCGAGTGTCATCTCTTCTGCACTGAATGCGGCTTTTCTGAGCCGCGCCGCGCTACTCGGTCAGTGGCCGCCAGCGAGCTCGAGCAGGTCATCCAGCACCGCGTCGAACGTGTACGTCAGGTGCCCGGCCCCGGCCAGCAAGTGAGCCCGTGCGGCCGGCACGTGCCTGGCCAGCCAGCGCCCGTGCGCGAGCGGCACCATCCTGTCCTGGTCGCCTTGCCACACCGAGACCGGCGCGGCGCCGCCAGGAACCCCGAGCGGAAAGCCCCAGTCGCTGATGAGCGCCATGTCGTCATCCCGCCAGCCCGCGACGCCCGAGGACAGGCCGGCCCGGAAGGACGCGGCGAGGTAGTCCGCCAGCCCGCCGCGAAGGACCTCGGCGTCCGCCTCGCCGACCAGTGCGCCGAGGCTCTCGGCGAGCTGATCGGCCGTGATGCTAGTGAACGCCCCGGCGACGTCGCTGAGCAGCGTTGTCAGCTCCTGCTCGCCTGCCAGCGCGACGCTGAACTCGCCGATGTTCTCCTGCGCCATGCCGGCCGTCCAGTCCAGCCCGGCAGCGCCGAACGGCGCGACGCCTGCCAGCGTCGCCGCCGCGAGGCACCGGCCCCGCAGCTGGCACGCGCAGGCGAGCGCGTGCGGCCCGCCTCCCGACCAGCCGACGGTCACGAACTGCCGCGCGCCAAGCCCGTCAAGGATCGCGGTCACGTCGCTGGCCGCATCGGCTACCCGGCGGCCAGGCCGTGGCGTGGAACGGCCGTAGCCCGGCCGACCGTACAGCACGATCCGCAGGCCGCGCTCGGCTGCCGCGGTCACCATCGGCTCGTAGCGGGCGACGCCGCCCGGCGTGCCGTGGTGGAAGACCATCGGCAGGCCGTCCTGCGGCCCGGCGACCGCGACCTCAAGGCTGCCGCCGCTCACCGGCACCGTGAACTCCATCAGGGCCTGGTCGTCAGCCAACGCGCGAGTCCCTTCCGGCCTTCACCGGCGTCGTGCGGCACCGTCCCGCCGGGACAAGAAACCTGCCACGGCAAGGCTTCGCGGCGAGGCTTCGTGCAAACCCGGTAGTCGGCTGGGGGAATGGCTCGACTGATCCGGCCGGTAATGCCGCTTGGAATGACCAAACGATCTTAGCCGCGCGGTCGCATCGTCCGCAAATATGGGCGCGCCATCACTGCGGCCAGCGGGCCTGCCACAGCTCTCGCCTCGATGAGCCGTACGTCACGGCGACCGCGAGCGCCCCGGCGAGCACGAGCATCGCCGTCTGGGCGGGCAGGTACTGCAGCAGCAGCCCGCAGCCGGCCAGCCCGATCGGCATGCCCAGGCCCATCATGGTCATCAGCGCGGCGATCACCCTCCCGCGCATGGCTGGCGGCGCCGGCCTGATGACCAGGATGTCGATCGCCACCCGCACGGCCGGCATGCTGAGCATGACGAGGAACACCAGGAACGCCACGTACCACGGCCCGTGCGGCAGTGCGATGAGCGCGAACAACGGCACGCACAGCGTGCACGCGGCCAGCAGCAGCACGCCAGGGCGGAGCCTGTGCAGCACCTTCACCAGCGGCGCGCCGACCAGCCCGCCGACGGCGCCGAGCCCGAGTGCTAGCCCGATCTGCGTGGACCCGACATGCTGGTCGCGCAGGATCACGATCACCACCAGGTCCGTTCCTGCTCCGACCGTGTTGACCAGCATGATCAGCAGCATCGCGGTGCGGAGCGCTGGCTGTCGCCAGATGACCCGCAGGCCGGCGAGCATGCCACCGCCACCGCCGTCGTCGTCGTTGCCAGGATCGGCACGACGATCGCGCCCGGCTTCGAGTTGCGGACCTGGCATCATCCTCATGACGGCGGCGGTGACCAGCCCGATCACGAACGAGCCGGCCGTGAACATGAACGGCACCGCGTGCGCGAGCGCCCGGACGGCGTAGAGCGCGCCGCCGATCGCGGGCCCGGCGAGCGTGGCCCCGTTCACCCGGACCTCGTCCTGCGTCAGCGCCTGGGTGAGCTGCTCGGGCGGGACGACCGAGCGGACGAGAACCATCCGGGCCGCGCCCGTGAAGCTCGCCCCGGCGCCCAGCAGCGCGGCGGCACCGAGGAGCAGCGGCAGCGACACGATCCCGGTGACCAGCGCCACGACGACCGCGGCGGTCACCAGGGCCCGGCAGGCGTCCGCGACGATCACGACCGTCCGCGGGTCATGGCGGTCGGTCAGCGACCCGGCCGGAAGCCCGGCCAGCAGCTGCCCGAGCACCTGCACCGAAGCGAACAGGCCGGCCCTGGCCGGAGAGCCGGTGATCGCCAGGATGGCGAGCGGATAGGCCACGTCGGCAACCGAAATGCCCAGGCTGGCCGCGGTCTGGCCGATCCAGATCGTCTGGAATCTCAGGTTCCGCCGCAGCGGCACGCGCGGCGTGCCGGCCTGCTCGCCGACCGCCACCCCGGGCACGGGCCGATCGGCGGCTGTCATCTCGCTCATGCGGCACCTCGGCTCCGATTGTCACTGTCACATGAACATTCATGTATACGTGAATGATGGCACACTCATGAAGAGGTGACAAGATAGAAGCCATGAACGACGACAACGCCACGTCAGTCAGCGTCGGATCGGCAGGCGGCAAGCCGGGCCGGGCTTCGCGGCCATCCCCGGCCCCGCAGCCATCCCCGGTCCGCACAATCGCGGGTGCCGATGAACTCAAGGCGCTGTCCGACCCGACCAGGCTGGCCATACTCGAGAAGCTGATGCCGGCAAGAGCAGATCTGCCGGTGATGTCGGTGAAGGAGCTTGCCGAGGCTCTCGGCGAGCCGCAGACCAAGCTCTACCGGCACGTCCGGCAGCTCGAGTCGGTCGGCCTGATCAGGGTCGCGTCAAGCCGGCTGGTGTCGGGCATCCTCGAGCAGCGCTACCAGGCCGCGCAGCACGACGTGCAGCTGGCGCCGCTATCCGTGCGGGAGAACGCCGACGAGGCCGAGGCTCTGGCTCGGACGGTGCTCGATCGGTTCCGTGATGGTTTCTTCGCCGCCTATCTGGCGGCCGGACCCGGCAGCCCGGGCTGGCAGGAAGGCGACACCAGGGCTGTCCTGATGAGAAGTACAGCGAAGCTGAGCCCGGCACGGGCGGCTGAGGTCAGGATGAAGCTGGCCGAGGTGCTCGCGTGCTTTAACGAGCCCGACAGCGACGACCCCGGCGCCGAGGAGATGGACGTGCTGATCGGTTACTACTACCCGCCGGCCAGCGAACAAGGCTGACCGGTTGCCGCGACGCGGCCGCGAGTGCATGCGACGGCGAGACCTGTGGCGTACGGTGATCGGGAGCCCGAAGGAGACACCGTGCAGGTTCCCGTGCTCGATGAGCGGAACAGCTTCGCCCAGCGGCTGTTCGAGCCGCTCCCCACGCGCTACGACGCTCTCGCCGAGTTGCTGTCATTCGGGCAGAACGGCCGGTGGCGGCGGTCCATGGTCGACCACCTGTCCCCCGGTGCGGATCAGGTCGTGCTCGACGTGGCGGCAGGCACGGCGGGCATCTCGATCCAGATCGCACGCCGCACCGGTGCTCGCGTGATCGGCCTGGACCTGACCGAGCAGATGCTGCGGCGCGGAGCCGCCAACGTGACGGCTGCGGGCCTGGACGGGCGCGTTCCCCTTGTAGCAGGCAAAGCGGAACGGCTGCCGCTCCCCGATGCGTCGGTCGACGCGCTCACGTTCAGCTACCTGCTGAGATACGTGGCGGATCCGCAGGCCACGCTCGCCGAACTGGCCAGGGTGGTGAAGCCGGGCGGCACCATAGCGAGCCTGGAATTCCTGGTGCCGCCGTCTCGTTTCTGGCGGTTCTGGTGGCGTGCCTACACCGCCACGCTCTTGCCGATCGGTGGCCTTGTCACCGGCGGCCGGCAGTGGTACGACGTCGGCCGGTTTCTCGGGCCCAACATCACTCGCCACTACCGCAAGTACCCGGTTTCCTGGACTGTTCAGGCGTGGCAGCGGGCAGGGATACGCGACGTTCACTGCGCGGTGATGAGCCTCGGAGGCGGCCTGGTGATGTGGGGAACGCGAGCGGGTGACTGACGCGGGGAGCGTGCCCGAGGAAGACCAGGCGCTCGCGTCGGCGGCCAGGCCCGCCTACTACGCGGCGGCGCCAGGCGGCTGGCGCGACTGGTGGACCCTGCTCCACCCCCCGTACACCGCGTGGCACCTGTCCTACGTTGTCATCGGGGCCGCGCTCGCGCCGCACGTGCACCTCACCAACCTGCTGGCCGCGCTGGCGGCGTTCTTCCTTGCCGTAGGGCTGGCCGCGCACGCGCTCGACGAGCTGCACGGCAGGCCGCTGCGGACCCGGATTCCCGCTCCCGTGCTGATAGCTGTCGCCGCCGCGTCACTCGCCGCCGCTGTCGCTCTGGGTGTGCTCGGCGTGCTCCGGGTCGGCTGGGCGCTCATCCCGTTCATGGTCGCCGGCCCGTTCCTGGTGATCGCGTACAACGCGGAGCTGTTCGGCGGCGTGGTGCACACCGACGCCGGGTTCGCCGCAGCGTGGGGTGCCTTCCCGCTGCTGACCTCTTACGTGGCACAGACAGGAACGCTGACCGTCGGCCCGGTGCTGGCCGCGGCCGCGGCGTTCGGCCTGTCCGCGGCGCAGCGCAGCCTGTCCACCCCGGCCAGGATGCTGCGCCGCCGGACGGCGTCCGTCAGCGGGACGGTGACGCTGGCCGACGGGGACACGATCTCGCTGGACGCAGGCCGCCTGCTGGCCCCGCTCGAGCACGCCCTGCGGGCACTGTCCTGGAGTGTCGTGCTGCTAGCCGCCGGTCTCGCCGTCGGCCGGCTCACCTGACAGGCCGCGCACGGCCGCCGTCACAGGTAGTCGCGGCGCTGCAGGTAGTTAAGGGCAGCCCAGCCGACCGGAACCGGCAGCCAGAACGTGATGAGCCGGAACAGGAGCACCGCCGCGACCGCGCTGGCGTACGGCAGGCCCGCGAAGGCCAGGCCGCCTGTCAGCGCGGTTTCCACCGCACCGAGGCCGCCTGGGGTGGGGAAGAACGAGCCGATGGCGTTACCGGTCAGGAACACCACCGCGACCGCGGGCAGGGGGGCGCGGACGCCGACGGCCTCAACGGACGCGTACAGGGCGAAGACGTATCCCAGGGTCACGAGCAGCGCGCCGCCGATGCCCTCGGCCAGTTTCACGGGCCGCTGGGCGATGTCAAGCAACCGGGGTATCACCTGGCTGAGTGTCGGCGCCAGGCGCGCCCGGACGGCCCTGCGGCCGGCCGGTATGGCCAGCACCACGAGCACTACGGCAGTGAGCACGCCCAGCGCGATGTAGACCCACTCCGGTACCCGGAAATCGTGGCGCCCGGAGGTGCCGGCCAGCGCCGCGAAGATGATCAGCAGCGTGATGTGCAGGCCGAGCGCGAACACCTGGGACACGCCGACGCTGGCGGCGGCATCGGCCGGCTCGACGTCTGCCTTCCGCAGGTAGCGCAAGTTGATCGCGATCCCGCCGACCGCGGCCGGGGTCACCAGCGTGATGAACGACCCGGCTAGCTGTGCCAGCATCGTGCGGAACAGGCGGAGCCGTTCCAGCACGAATCCGGACAGCGTCCAGGCGGCGCCCACGTAGGTGACCGCCGACAGCACAACGGTGACCACGATCCACCGCCAGTCCGCGTGCCGGATGATGGGGCCGATGCTGTGCCTGGTGAACTCGCCGATGACGAAATACACGGCGATGACGGTCGCCACGAGCGTCAGAACGGTTCGTGGCCGGAAGCGCTCCAGCTGCTCGGGGGGGAGCTCGGTCTCGGCTACGTTGCCGACGAGCAGCTTGCGGAGGGCGGGCAGCACGTCCTTTCTGCGCCGCAACGCGGCCCTGGTCGTGCGGTGCAGGACCACCGGCTGCAGCAGCGGCACCAGCCTGGCCGCCTCGTCGCGGCCGATCTTGCGCATCGCCATCCCGGCAGCCCGGTCCGGACCCACGAGCAGCGCCATCGTGGCAGCGAGCTGAGCGCTGTCCAGCCGGAGCTGCAGGTCGCTGGCGGCCACGTCACCATCGCCGGGGTCGAGCAACATGACGTCGTCAGCGCCATCGCCGGACAGGATGATGTGCTCGGCCGTCAGCGATCGGTGTGTCACCCGGTGCCGGTGCATTTGCAGCAGCGCGTCCCACACCCGCTCTAGCTGCTCGTCGGACGGCTTGTCCTGCAGGTCCCCGAGCGCGGTCCCGCCGTGATGATCGGTGGCCAGCACCGCCGCCTCCGGGCCGACCCGCACGAGCGCCCGTAGCTTCGGCGTCCTGACCCCCGCGTCGCCGACCGCGTAGATCATGAGGGCTCTGCGCTCGACGGCTCGGCTCACCGTGAGCGGTGCGCCGCGGGAGACCTGGCTCTTCAGCAGCAGGCGGCGGTAGATCCGGTAGATCATGGCCGCAGTCTGCTGGTCGCGGTCGAACACCTTCACATCGAGACGCTTGCCGTTGCCCGTGCGAGCTTCGTACCTGCGGTTCTCCGTGCCGGTTTCGGGCACCCTGCCGATCTCCACGACCGGTGCTACCACGGCGGACAGCGCCGCCGCGATATCGGCCGCCGATGGCCGCTCGGAATCCGTCCCGATGGCGTACCTGAGCCCTGATCCCACCGCCTGGCCCATGAGCATGCTGATCAGCAACGACAGCACCGTCGTCGTGCGGCTTGACGTTGCCAGGCTGACCACGCAGTAGATGGCGATGGTGAGCCAGAACGCCGTGCGCCAGCGTGGCAGGCCGGCCATGCCGATGACGGCTATGAAGGCAACAAGCCCGGCCAGGTAGATGTCAAGCGGCGCGCTTGTCCCGTGGTAGCCAAGCGCCAGCGCCAGGTGCAGTGCGGCGAGCGCGTGCAGCCGCAGCAGGGCGTTACAGCCGGCCGTCACTCCCCCGGCGAGCAGCCCGATCGCCGCTGCCTCCGCCAGCCGCCTGAACTGGCCGAGGAAGATCAGCCAGCCTGCCAGCAGCACGGGTAGCGCGAACAAGGCGAGTGAAACGACGAACAGCACGGGCGTGAACCCGGATGCCAGCTTCCTGCTGGCGTGGACCAGGTCGACCTCGACACCCCGAGCTGTCGCCGTCGCCAGCCAGCCCAGGCCGAAGAGCAGTGCGATCTCGATACAGGCCGTGACACAGCGCAGTAGGTCAGACGGTATCCGGGCACGGGGGCCCAGGTGATCGTGTATCTGGACCTCAGCCGCGACCCTGGCCGACCGAGCCCCAGCAGGCGCTGGCGGGGAGCCCTCGAGGGCAACCTCCGGCGGCTCTCGTCGCGACAATCTCACCTGCCGATCGTTTCACCTGCGGGTTCGGGTTCGGAAGCAGCCCAGCAAACCCCTAAGGTGCATACCATGCCAGATAGGCGGGTGACCTTTGCATTCGCCACCGAGCCACCGGACGTATAACTGTTACGCAACCGTGTGGGCACGCCGTACTGCAGGGCCTACCATGCGCACGTGGCCTCCGGATTCGGGATAGCAAAGCGGCTACTTATCGGCAGACCCATGCAGAGCGAGCGCCTCGGCCACACGCTGCTGCCTAAGAAGATCGCCCTGCCCGTCTTCGCCAGCGACGCCCTGTCGTCGGTCGCTTACGCCACCCAGGAGATACTGCTGGTGCTGGCTGCCGGCGGTCTCGCCCTCCTCGCGTACACGCCCTGGGTAGCGCTAGCCGTCGCCCTGCTGATGCTCGTAGTGGTGGCCTCCTACCGGCAGAACGTGCACGCCTACCCCTCCGGGGGCGGCGACTACGAAGTCACGACGACCAACTTCAGCCCGAAAGTGGGCATGACGGTCGCCAGCGCGCTGATGGTCGACTACACCCTGACGGTCGCCGTGTCCGTCTCCTCAGGCGTGGCCAACCTAGCCTCGGCGTTCCCGGCGCTGAACTCTCACGTCACTGTCAT
>JASIGS010000105.1 GCA_030052355.1 Streptosporangiaceae bacterium
ATCCGAGCAGCAATCCGCTGTCCGCGATCGATGCCGCCAGGGTGGTGCTCAACTGGGGCTTCGACAACTCCTAGGTCACCCGGAAATCCAGATCGCATGGGCGGACATCATGCTCTGGGCCTGGCCGCTAGCCCGCCGCGGAGCTGGGCGACACCCGTACCACCACCGAACTGCTCGGGCTGCTCGACCAGGCTGAGCATCTCACCGGGGCCGGCGACTCGGCGGCCGCGGCCCAGGCCGGCGCCGAGGCTCGAGACATAGCCGGGCGGCTGCGCTGCCAGCCCGTGCTCAACCGAATCGGCGACTTGGCCAGCACGCCGGCCCGCGCCGCCAGGACGTTGTAGCAATTCGGGCGACGCAAACCGGTTGAAGCCGGGCACGATTCTGGGGGCAACCGGCACAACGTTCAAATTCCAAGATCTTTTATGGCCAGTTGAGCGTCCTGGGCAGCGACTTGACCGGGACTTTGCGCCGTGCGCAGTAATCCCCCGCCGACGGCCCCGGCTGTGGCCCCGCCGAGCGCAGGGCGGGGGCACAGCCGTTCCAAACAGTCGCTGTCAGCCGGAGCGCGCCGGACGCGGCGTCGGGATGACCTCGATGCTGACGGGCTCGAGTCCGGTGATCTCCCACCGGCCGGCGCCGATCTCAACGGCGAGCCTCGACTTGCCGACGCGCAGCCCGCTGACCCGCAGCGGCAGGTACTGCTCGGGGATCTCCGGCGAGCACCACAGCTGCCCACTGGACACCTCCGGGGTGAACCGGAGCAGGCTGTGCAGCAGCAGCAGTGGCGCGGCCGCCGCCCATGCCTGCGGCGAGCAGGACGTGGGATAAGGCACCGGCGTGGAGAACTCGTCCCTGGCGAAGCCGCAGAACAGCTCGGGCAGCCGGTAGCCGAACAGCCGTGATGCCTCGATGATCGCGCGCGTCACCCGCTGGGCGTGCTCGACGAAGCCGTAGCGCATCAGGCCCGCCGCGCAGATGGCGTTGTCGTGCGGCCATACCGAGCCATTGTGGTAGCTCATCGGGTTGAACGCGGCCATCGAACTGGCCAGCGTCCTGATGCCCCAGCCGCTGAACATGTCGGGCGACATGAGGTGGCGCGCGACCGATGCGGCCTTGTCCTTGTCGACTATCCCGGTCCACAGGCAGTGGCCAATGTTCGAGGCGAGCGAGTCGATCTGCCGCTTGTCGCGATCGAGGCCGACCGCGTACCAGCCCTTGTCGGCGACCCAGAACTGAGCGTTGAACTCTCGCTTGAGCTGCTTGGCCTTTTTCCGCCATAGGGTGGCGCCCTTGTTGTCGCCGGCCTGCGCCGCCAGGCTGGCCCGCGCACGGTACGCCGCGTAGGTATAGCCCTGGACCTCGGCCAGGGCAATCGGCGCCTCGGCTATCGTGCCGTCGGCGAAATTGATCCCGTCCCAGGAGTCCTTCCAGCCCTGGTTGACCAGGCCGCGGCTGGTCTTGCGGGCGTACTCGACGAACCCGTCGCCGTCGGCGTCACCGTACTGGCAGATCCACTCCAGTGCCCGGTCGGCGTGCGGCAGCAGCGCGGAGATCGCGCTGTCCTTGCCGCCCCACCGCTGCAGTTCACCGAGCAGCATGACAAACAGGGGGGTCGCGTCGACGCTGCCGAAGTAGGCGCTGTGGCCGCCGAGCGCGAAGGATGCCGCGGGGCCGAACCGCACCTCGTGCAGGATCTTCCCGGGCTCCTCCTCGGACGCGGGATCGACCTCGCTCCCCTGCCAGACCGCGAGTGTCCGCAGCGTGCCCAGCGCGAGGCCCGGGTCCCACGGCAACAGCATCCAGGCAGTCAGCAGCGAGTCGCGGCCGAACAGCGCCATGAACCACGGCGCCCCGGCGGCCACGACCGGCCAGCGCGGGTGCTCGGGGTCGAAGATGCGCAGCGCGCCGAGGTCCTCGACGCTGGTGCTGATCACCTCGGCCAGGTTGCGGTCCGGCGTGCGGACCTGGGGTCCGCGCCGCCGCCACTTGCGCAGCCTGCGAGCCGGCAGCGTGCGGTCGAGCGCGTGACCGCGCGGGTGCCTGAGCTTCATCGCCACGCCGTCGTCGACGGGAACGACCTCGACGCTGACGGTCCGCTCACCGTGGCCGGGCACGGCGAGCCGCCAGGACAGCACCCCGTCGTCGGCGACCTGCGGGTTCTCGTCGCCGGTGATCTGAAGTTCCTGCCGGCGCTCGCGCCTGCCGCTGGTAATGACCAGCGCAGACTCCGCGGTCGCCGTGCTCGGCGCGGTCCTAGGCCTGGACCGGCCCTTGACCTCGAAGAGATCGGCGAAGTCGGCCTCGGCCGTGAGCGCGAGCGCGCACCGCCTCGGCTTGGCCGAGGTGTTGCGGAGCGTGATGTCCTCGCGCATCCCGTCGCCGACATAACGACGCCGGACCACGAGCACCGTGCTGTCTGCCGTCCCGGCTCGCGGCGGCATCCGGCCGAGAAAGGTCGCCGAGAACGGCTCGTCGTGCTGCACAGTGAGCGGCTGCGGCTCAATCCCGTCGACCGTCAGCTCCCACCGGGACAGCATCCTGGTATCCCGGACGAACAGCCCTTGCGGCCGGTCGGGCACGATGTCCCCGCCCGGCTCGCTGATGCAGAAGGTAGACCCCTCGATCAGCGTGACCGGGCTGTAGGACGGTCCCTGGCCTGGCGGCGGCTCCTCAGACGACCACGGCTCGCTCATCAGGGCGAGTCCTGTCCGCTCCGCCGGCGGCCAGGAACCTCATCAGGCGCTGACCAGCCGCCTGCGCGCCTCAGGGATGCGCCGGGCGTAGCCGCCCTCGGAGTCCACGACCCGGCGGTAGAAACGCTCGTGGTCGCGCGCCATCCGCAGCAGCGAGAACCGCTTCTCAGCGGCGTCGCGGCAGTCGGCACGGCTGATCTCGGGGACCCGGTCGACAGCGGCGATCATCTCCTCCTCGTCATTGCACAGATACCCGGTCTTGCCCGGGTCAATGATTTCCGGAGCCGCTCCGTTGGCGAACGCGAGGACCGGGGTAGCCGACGCCAGCGCCTCCGCCATCACGAGCCCGAACGGCTCGCGCCAGGTGATCGGGTTCAGCAGCGCGGTCGCGCGGCGCAGCAGGCCAAGGCGCTGGCCGAGCGGCATCTCCTGCGGCAGCTCGTCGTCCGGGTCGAGCAGCGGCTTGACCTCGGTCGTGAAGTAATCGAGTTCGGCCTGCTCGCGCATCTTCGTCGCGAGCACCAGCCGCCAGCCGGCCTTCTTGGCGACCCGGACCGCGTGATGCACGCCCTTGTCCGGACACATCCTGCCGATGAACATGAGGTACCCGCCGTCGCCGGGACCCGGCCGGTGCACCTCCAGGTCGATGCCGTGGTGGATGACGGCGCCGACCGGAATGCCGCCAGAGGATTTCGCCTGCGAGTAGGAGATGGCGACGATCGAGGCGTTCCTGGCGATCTTGCCGTAGATGGGCTTGGTCTCGGCTGAGAACGGACCGTGGTTGGTGGCCACGACAGGCGGCGTGCGCATGCCCTTGATCCCCGCGACGATCGGGCCGATCGTCGTGTGGTCGTGAATGAGATCCACGTCGGCCAGCGCCTCATACGCGGCTAGCACGTGCGCGGTCTCCTGCACGGTGACTCCTATCGGCGACACCGGCTGCGCGTACAGGTACTCGGTCGGCACCGGGCACCGCGACTCGCCGACCGTGAACAGGCGCACGTCGTGACCGAGCTTGTGCAGGCCCCGGGCAAGGTTGTCGATGACGACCTCGGTCCCGCCGTAGGCCGGCGGTGGCACCGGGACCCATGGCGGGGCAATCAGGCCGATTTTCATCGGTAAATGCCTCCTCGTGTCGAGCCGCGTGACCATCACGCTCCGCCCTTTTCCTCGCCGTAATTCGCCAGGAAAAGGCGATGGTGGGCGCGCGCGCCGGCTTCCGCGCGGGCATGCAGCAGCTCAGCCTCGGCTTTTCAGGCCTGCGCGGGCGCACGGCGGCACGGGGATTGAGCCCGGTAGTGCCGGTCGTGCAAAACCAGTTCCGGCTCCCGTTCTCTGCGCACCCGCGGGGAAGTGCCAGAGTTTCCGGCATGACAATAACCGTTTGTATAGAGCCGGTAACCGATTGCAATCTTCCCCTAGGAAAGGCCCGGTAAACGCAAGCCGCGCTCGCTGACCGATTCGTCACGGCTCGGCGGCGTCACCGCAGTCCGCTGCGTGGTCCGGCAGAGACTTCATCTCGGGGCAGTCCTGTGAAGGAACCGTGACTGTATCTTTGTTGTGTGACCGACGCAGCCCAGGAAACACCGGACGAGTCGGTACTTGCGCAGCAGGGCGTCGCCGCACAGCCGCGGATGTCGCCCGCCCGTGCTCTGCTCGCAGGCGTGCGGCAGCCGATCGTCGCGGTCCTGCTGCTCATCGCGTTTACTACCGCGATATCAGGCCGCGTGCTTGACGGCATTCTCATACTCGCCGTCGCCTTGTTGCTGGCCCTGGACGCTGCCAGATCCCGGCGGGATACCGCCGCGCAGCCAGCCCCCGCGGCAATCGCCGCTGCCGGGCCGGCGGGATCGCCAGTGCCTGCGCAGGCACGCCGCGGCCTGCGCAGGGTGCTCACAGGACTGGCGCTGGTCGCCGCCTGGGTGACGTACTCGGCCGTGGTCGGGTCGTTCAGGCGCTACACCTGGCCGGCCACCGTCTGCGTCCTCGTCCTCGGCTGCCTGATGGTCGCGATCGGCTGGCAGGGCCCGCTGCGACGGCGCGCAGCACTGACCGGGCTGGCGCTGCGCCGTGCCTGGCTCTGGGGCGTCGTCATCGTGGCCGGCGGATTGTGGGAGCTCAGCTCGCTGCTGCAGCAGCCAAACCTGACCACGGATTCCTACGCGCACCCGACGATCAGCGCGCTGACCGACCCGGTGCTTGGCAGCCACCCCGGACGGTCACTCATAATCGCCGCCTGGCTGCTCATCGGCTGGTGGATGGCGGGCCGATGAGAAGCCACTACCTCACGATCCTCGGTTACCTCCTCGTGCTCGGCGCCGGCGTGACCCTGCAGACGGTCGCCGTCCGGCGTCCCGACAAGGTGCCCTCACTCGGACGGGTTCTTACCCATGTCATGCGCACGCGTACCGGCAGGGTCGGGATGTGCGTCGCCTGGACATGGGTAGGACTGCACTTCTTCGCGAAGTAGGCCAGCAGGGGGCTGATCCGCACAAACGCTCATCAGCATGACCCTTGGTGCGTAACGGTGCCGTCTGGGCCAGCCAGACGAGCGAGGGATTACGCTCCTCGCCCGCTGGCTAACCCCACCAGCTTGACCCGGCTGGCCAGGCCGCTGTCAATTGCCGCCGGGCGGAGTCGACCCGGTGTACTCCCACGATTGACCGCCATCGCCTGCACACATGTCCGTGTCCACCAGGACCAGGTTCGTAGAGTCGCCGATGTCATTCTGGCTCAGGGCATCCGCCGACAGGCACCCGTAAGCGGTGTTCTCGTCCTGATACTCGGTCGTCAGCGTGTACGGCCCATCCGCGGGGGAGTCGCCGGAGACGACGGAGACCTGCCACTCTTGCGCCGCGATGGTTTTGGAGCAGGGCTGCAGGTAGAGAAAGCCCGCGCCACTTTGGGTTCCTGCCACCGGCCCGGCGTAGGTGGCACAGTCCGAGGTGCCCTGGAGCCTGTACTCGTAGAACGTGGCATCACCGTAAGTGGCCCCGGTGGTCACCTGGCACCATTCCGCGTAGCCGTTGCCCTCATACAGGTAAAACGGCCCAACGTCCGAGATCACGCTCACGACGTTCGCCGTGTCGCTCGTGGTGTCAGTCGTGGCAACCATGAATTGGGCCGTGTCCGTGACGGTCCCGATGTCCGGAAGGTCATACCACTCGCCCTCATCGTGGCAGGTGGTGGCTGCCAGTGCGGCAGGCGCCGCACCGACAGCGACGGTAGCCAGGCCGATAGCGAGGGCTACCGGCATCACGGCAGCCAGCAGAACGATGAACCGTCTCATTCATGCTCCTCTGCATGAGAAAGGCCGGCGCTCGCCGCTGCCGGCCTTCCCCTTATACAGCCAATCTGCCATTCCTGTCCCGCTATAGGCGACTTGTTAACAATGACAACTGATTGGCGGCATACGCAGCCCGCCGAGCAGATGGCGGGCGAGCATGTCCAACGTGACAGTCACTGGCCCGGCTGCGGCGCGTTCGCAGCGCTCATCCCGATTCAGCCAGCCACGCCCTGAGCAGGTCCGCCAGGTTGCGCGGCCAGATGTCCTCGGTTGCGGACTCCAGTTCGGCCGGCGTCCACCAGCGCCACGCGGCGATCCCGTCGGCCGCGTGCATGGCATCGACGCCGCGGATTTCCCGCCGCGGCTCGCCGGTCCTGGCCAGGTACCAGCGCTCGCGCTGGCGGACCATCCGTCCCGCGTATTCCATCTCGAATTCCCGGCTCAGCAACTCGCGCAGCAACGCGATGTCTGTCCAGCCGGTCTCCTCGGCCAGCTCGCGAATGGCCGCCGCCGGGTAGTCCTCCCCCGGCTCGGCGCCGCCGCCGGGCGTCGTCCAGTGCCTGCCGTTGGGCGGGGGGTCGTCGTAACGCATGAGCAGGACCCGGTCATCGGGGTCCAGGAGCAGCACGCGGGCGGCCCGGCGCACCGGGTACTCCAGGCGCAGCTCGTACCGCTGCTCGGGCTTGCCGGTGCGCGGGTGAAGCGCTGGCACGCCGAGAGGGAGCCAGCCGAGCCGCTCGTACAGCGTGACAGCCCTGCGGTTGCCGGTGTAGACGAGCAACTCGGCGCGACGGTACCCGGCCGCGGCGAGGCGCGAAGCCACCTCGCTCAGCAGGCGTTCGCCGGCGCCCTGACCCCAGCTGCCGGGACGGACGCCGAGGTAGCTGACCTGCGCGCAGCTGTCGGCGCCCGGGCACGGCTCCACAGCCGCGAACCCGACGGCGGCGCCATCCAGCGAACGCGCGAGTAGCACGAACGAGTCCATGGAGCGGTCGAGTACCGCCTGAATAACCGGACGGGAGACGCTGAGGTCCGGCACATCCTCGATACCATCCCTGGCGGCGGTCGCCTCCGCCCAGATCTGGGCCGCCTCGTCGAGGCCGGCGCCACCGCTAATCGCCTCCGTCACGTACACGGCAGTCAGCCTAGAGGGCTGCCCGAAGCTAGCTCGCCGGATAGCCGCCGATCTTAGGATCGGAGCATGACCGACGCGACCCCGCCGAAGTCGACCTGGGACAGCGACGCGAACGCCGCCCGATACGCGGCGTTCGCCAGCGAGTTTCCGATGTACTCGGAGACCAGCCGCGACCTGGTCAGGCTGGCTGCGCTGGCACCAGAC
>JASIGS010000106.1 GCA_030052355.1 Streptosporangiaceae bacterium
CGGACCCGGGGCCGGGCCGAACGCGCGCGCAGGCGCGGGCGCCAGACGCCGTGACTTGCCGCGCGGGGCGCGGGTGGCCGAAGAGTCGCCAGCGGGCCACGCGGGACCGGCAGGGTCTGAGCCGGGCCGCAGGACTCCGGGGATGTCCCAGCCGGGATCGGTCACCGCCGCCTCCCTTCCCGCCGCCAGCACCGGTATCGTTTATATGTTCGATAATACGCCGGAGCACTGACATTTTCCGGGACCGACACCCGCAGAACCGGCGTAACCTCCACAGCCCGGCCAGCGGAATACAAGGTCCACTGGCGAGTCACGAGATCATCAGGCGGAAGGTCGCCACTATGGCCAGACCGTCAACTGGTACCAGCGCCTGCCAGATCGAGCTGATAGGTGCCCGGCCCAACGCCCTTCCAGGCGGTTGCGCCGCTTCAAGACCAGTGCGACGGCGCACGTTCCCAGAAAAGACCGTGCTTAGCTCGTGGTCGCGGGGTCCAGCAGGCCTCGCCGACGGCGCAACGCGAGGTCCGCCTTGCCGAAGATCATGTCGACGATGATGCCGATGAAGAGGATCACGATGGTCACCGACGTCAGGTCGGCGAAGTCCTGCAGGCTCTGGTAGGTGCTGAGCAGCACGCCGAGACTGGGGGTCCCGATGATTGCGATCACGATCTCGCCAGCCATCAGGCCGCGCCAGGCGAACGCCCAGCCCTGCTTCATCCCGGACACGTAGGCGGGCAGCGCCGCAGGCAGCACGAGGAACCGGTACCGCGCCACGCCGCGCAGGCCCATGGTCCGGCCGGCTCGCAGCAGCAGCGGCGGGGTGTAGTCGACGCCGGTGATGAGTCCGTTCGCGATGGACGGCGCGCCGCCCATGATCATGACGAAATAGATCGAGGCGTCGCTAGAGCCGAAGATGATGATCGCGAGCGGGACCCATGCCACCGCGGGCATCGTCTGCAGCCCGTTGATGATCGAGCCGACCGCGGCGCGCAGCGGCGGAATCCTCGCAACCAGCAGCCCGATGACCGAGCCGATCACCAGGCAGGCCAGGTACCCGAACACGGCCAGCTTCACGGTCACGCCGATGGCGTCCCAGATCTGGGTGTGCTGCAGCATCTGCCACAGGTGCGGCAGCGCGCTGCCCGGGCCCTGGAGCACAAGCTTCTTGTAGCCGGACAGGTGCACGAGCTCCCAGACCACCAGGACCAGGGCAATGGCGAGCAGCTTTGGCCATGCTGCGGCCCACGCCTTCCTGCCCAGCGCGGCGGCGCGGTTTACCTCGCCGAGCTGCTCGCCGGTCTCCAGCCGGTCGAGGCCGAGCAGGGCCTGGTCAGTTGCCATGACGACCCATCTCCTCACGCAGCTTGTCGGTTAGCGTGGCCGCGACCTGGGCCACCTCAGCCGAGTCGATCCGGCGCGGGCCGTTTCTCGGCACCGCGTACTCGCCGATCACACGGCCTGGCCGGCTGCTCAGCACGATAACCCGGTCACCGAGTCGCGCCGCCTCCCGCACGTTGTGCGTGACGAACAGGACGGTCATCGTGGTCTCGGCGCAGATCCGCTCGAGCTCGTCGTGCAGCAGGTCTCTTGTCATCGCGTCGAGCGCGCCAAACGGCTCATCCATCAGCAGCACGTCTGCATCCTGGGCGAGCGCACGGGCCATGGCCACCCGCTGGCGCATCCCGCCCGACAGCTCGTGCGGCCGCTTGTCGCCGAAGCCGGCCAGCCGCACGGTCTCCAGGAGGTCGGCGGTCCGCTCGCGGCGCCCGGCCCGCGGCACTCCCCTGGCCCGCAGCGCGAGCTCCACGTTCCGCTCGGCGGTGAGCCACGGGAACAGGGCCGGCTCCTGGAACATCAGCGTGACCCGGCGGCCGCCCGTGCTGACCTCCCCAGAGGTGGGCTTGTCCAGCCCGGCCACCAGCGACAGCAGCGTGCTCTTGCCGCAGCCGGACGCGCCGATAAGGCACACGAACTCGCCCTCGCGTACAGACAGGGACACCCCGTCGAGTGCCTTCACGCCGCCTCGGCCGGACTTGTAGACCTTGGACACGTCGGTGAGCCGGACGGCCTCACGCGCTGGGGCAGCACCGCCGACCGCGGCAGCGTTGGCGGGGCCGGACGGCGTGACGGCAGAGGCTGCCTCCGCCGTGCGGCCCGTCGCTACCTGCCGGACACTCACGAGCTCACCGTCTGCTGCCCGTCGGCGGTCAGCAGCTTGTTCAGCGGGCCGAGGTCGAAGATGCCGCTCAGGTTCTTGACAGGCGACAGCAGGCCGACGTCCTCCGCGTGCTGAGCATCGGCAAGCAGCGAGGAGGCGATCGGGTCGTTGGTGAAGGTGACCTGCGCGAACGACGCCGCGAGCACGCTGGACTTGAGGCCCTTGCCAGTCAGGGTGGACAGTTCGTCGTTTGCCGCCGTCTCAGCCGCTGACTTGTTAGTGCTGATGAAGTTGATCGCCTGGATCTGGCCCTTCAGCAGGTCGTTGATCACCGTCGGGTGGGCGTCGATGAAGCTCGTCGTCGCCACCAGGTTGGTCGTGACGAACTGGCCGCCCGGCCACCGGCTCGCTTCGTTCACCAGCTCGTGCCCGCCGGCCGCGACCATCTCGGCGTCGTAGGGGGCCGGCTCCCAGCCGCCCGCGATCTGCCCGGATTCGAACTGGAGCACGGCGGCGGAGTTCGGCGTCACCGGCGTGATATGCACGTCGCCCCCGCCGGTCGTCGTGGTGGTCAGGCCCTGCTGCTTGAGCCAGTAGCGGAGCGCGACGTCCTGGGTGTTGCCGAGCGACGGCGTGGCCAGCTTCTGGCCCTTCAGCTGGGTCGCGCTGGTGATGCCCTTCTTCACGACCAGTCCGGCCCCGCCCGACGCGGCGCCCGAGATGACGCGGATGAGGCTGGAGTCCTTCTCGTAGGTCGAGATCGCCGGGTTCGGCCCGACGTAGGCCGCGTCGAGCTGGCCAGCCAGCAGCGCCGTCGCCTCCTCGGTCCCGGTGCTGTAAGGCTTGAGCTGGAGAGTCACGCCGTTGCCGAGGTTCTTGGTGAAGAACCCTTCCTTGATGCCCACGAGCGCGGGCGCGTGCGTGATGTTCTCCAGGAATCCGAGCCGCAGCGTGACCTTGCTGGCGGAGCCGCTGCCCGGGGAGTCGGACGATGACGAGCAGCCGACAGCCAGCAGGGCAATAGCGACAGCTGCGCCGGCAGCAAGAATCCGCTTCATGATTCCCTCATTTCCGATTAGTGAACTCCATATTTCGCCGCGGTGAAGTCTACATTGCAGAGAGAATTACTACCCGCGCAGGCGCGAATTCACCTGCCTGGGAACGAGCCTTCCTCCAGGCCAGCCGCAGGTCAGCGGCTGTTTGCCGCAATCTCGCTATTCGCCGGAACTTCTCGGCAGCAGACTCGGCCGGGCTCAGCTGCCCTCGTCGCCGACGTCCTCGGGGTCCAGGCCCTGGACTGCACTGAACTTCTGCAGGCACTCCTGGAGCTCGGCCGTCTCGGCCGTGCTGGAGTTGGTGGTGTTGTAGCGGACGCCGTACATGATGTTGAGCACCGAGTGCTTTGCCGGGATCGCCATCGCGGGCGTGTTCTGGATGTGTGAGCAAGCCTCCCGCACGTGCAGTGCGGTCGCGATGCTGGTGTTCGGCTGGAAGTCCACGACGATCCACTGCTGATCCAGGGCCGAGGCCATGCGGCCGCAGCCGGTCAGGCACACCATCACGGTGGCAGCGATCCCGCCCGCCCCGGCCAGCGAGGCGAATCGGCTGCGCTTGCGCCCGCCGCGCTTGCGCGCCCTGCCCTGCACCATGTCTCCGCCTCGCACTGTCTCGCCACCGGCGCCGTCCTGCCGTTACCTGGTCACTCTACGGCCATCCGCGTGACAGGCTTGTCCTGCGTGGCCAACCGACGCGGAGGTGGCAATGGCGGGCCTGATCGAGGACTACGCGCTGATCGGAGACATGCAGACGGCCGCCCTGGTCAGCCGGGACGGCTCGATTGACTGGCTCTGCCTGCCGCGGTTCGATTCCGAAGCCTGCTTCGCGGCGCTGCTCGGCGACGACCGCAACGGCCTGTGGCGGATCTGCCCGACCACACTTGAGGGGCCCGTGGGCAGGCGCGGCGAGGTGAGCAGGCAGTACGTGGGCGACAGCCTCATCCTGGCAACCCGCTGGCAGACGATGAGCGGAGTCGTCCGGGTGCTTGACTTCATGCCGCCGCGCGATGACGGCTCACCGGTGCTGGTCCGGCTCATTGAGGGCGTCGAGGGTTCGGTCGAAGTGGAGTCCACCCTCCGGCTTCGCTTCGGCTACGGCAAGATCGTGCCCTGGGTGCGCAGGCACGGCGACTCGATCCGGGCCATCGCCGGGCCGGACTCGGTCTGCCTGCACAGCCCGGTCCACAGCACCGGCCAGAACATGGCGCACGAGGCCACGTTTGTCGTCCACGCCGGCGACCGGGTGCCGTTCATCATGTCCTGGCAGCCATCCCACCTGGATGCGGCCGAGCCTGTCGATGCCGAGGCCGCGCTCGAAGCCACCACCAAGTTCTGGTCGGCCTGGGCCTCCACGTGCACCTACCACGGCTCGTACCGGGACGCCGTGATGCGCTCGCTGATCACCCTGAAGGCGCTCACCTACGCCCCGACGGGCGGCATCGTGGCGGCACCGACGACCTCATTGCCCGAAGACATCGGCGGGGTGCGGAACTGGGACTACCGCTACTGCTGGCTGCGGGACGCGACGATCACGCTGGAGGCGCTGCTGCGGACCGGATACACGGCCGAGGCCGACGCGTGGCGGAAGTGGCTCGGCCGCGCGATCGCCGGTGATCCGCGCGACGTGCAGATCATGTACGGCGTGGCCGGGGAGCGCAGGCTGAGCGAGTGGGAAGTGAGCTGGCTGCCGGGCTACGAGCGGTCCGCGCCGGTGCGCATCGGCAACGCCGCCGTCGATCAGCGGCAGCTTGACGTGTACGGCGAGGTGATGGATGCGCTGACCCTGGCCAGGCAGGCAGGCCTCGAGTACGACCAGCATTCCTGGAGCCTCCAGCGCCAGCTTCTCGACTTCCTCGAGAAGCACTGGCACGAGCCGGACGAGGGCATCTGGGAGGTTCGCGGGCCCAGGCGGCATTTCGTGCACTCTAAGGTGATGGCCTGGGTCGCGTTCGACCGGGCAGTTCACCTGGCCGAGGAGGGCAACGCTGGCCCGGTGCAACGCTGGCGGGCGATCAGGGACGAGATCCACGCGCAGGTTTGCGAGCAGGGCTACGACTCCGCGCGCGGCACCTTTACCCAGTACTACGGCAGCGCCGAGCTCGACGCCTCCGTGCTGATGATTCCCGAGGTCGGCTTCCTGCCACCGGACGACCTGCGGGTTGTCTCCACGGTGCGGACCATCAAGCGCGAGCTCATGCGCGACGGGCTGGTACTGCGATACACCCAGCCGGCCAAGGCGGCCAGCGGCCAGGGGCTGGCCGACGTGGACGGCCTGCCCGGAGCGGAAGGTGCCTTCCTGGCCTGCAGCTTCTGGCTGGTCAACGCGCTGCACATGATCGGCGAGTACGACGACGCCGTCGCCATCTTCGAACGGCTGCTGACGCTGCGTAACGACCTGGGACTGCTGAGCGAGGAGTACGACCCGAGGTACGGCCGCCAGGTCGGCAACACGCCGCAGGCTTTCAGCCACGTGCCGCTGATCCAGGCGGCGATGAACCTGGATCAGCACGCAGGCGATCACTGCCGGCGGCGCGAAGGCCGGACGGGCCGCGCCGCTCCGTCACCGAACACCTGACCGGGCCTCCTGGGCCGTCGGCCGGGGAGGGCACTGTCACACTGTTGGGTAGCCATGCCATCCCGCCCGCACATCCTCGTCGTCAACGGCCGTAAGGTCCGGCAACCCGTATTCGTCATCGGTGCCCCGCATTCGGGCACTGACCTGCTCGGACGTGCACTCAAGCGGTCACCGGGCTTTCACCTGACCATCGGCCAGGAGGCTGTGCGGAGCGTTGTCGAGGCCTTCGCGCGCAGCCCGTCGATCCAGCGGGGTCGCAGGGACGCCGTGATCACGGTGCTGCGCGACGCCTTCGCCCAGGCCTGGCAAGTGACCGCGCACTGCTGTCTCACCTGCCTGCCGGCCTGCCGCCAGGCGGGCGGGGTAGACGGCGCGTCGTGCTGCGTGTCCGAGCGCGACATCACCAGGTACGGCGACTCCACCCCCGAGCTGATCTACTGCGCCGACACGCTGGTGGGCGCGTTCCCGGACGCCAGGCTGATCCAGATCGTCAGGGACGGCAGGGACTGCGTCGCGGCGATGCTGGCCGATGCCGCGGTGCTGAGCTGGTTCTCCCCCGGGCTCGCGAATGTCGAGACCGAGTTTCCTAACCCGTTCTACGGCATCGAGACCGAGCAGGACCTCGCGATCTGGCCGGAGCTATCGCCCGCAGCTAAGTGCGCTCTGCGGTGGCGGGGCTGCGTACGGACGATGGCCCGGCTGCGGACCGCCCTGTCGGCAGAGCAGCTCACGACGCTGCGCTACGAAGAGGTCGTTTCCGAGCCCGCGGCTGCTACGGAGGCGGTGTCCGACTTCATCGGCGCTGCGGTCACCGGGATCGAGGTGCAGCCAGCCGGCCTGGGCAGCCAGCCGAGCCCCGAACCAGGGAGGTGGCGTCACCAGCTGAGCGCGGCTCAGGTGGCGGAGATCGAGTCGGTTGCGGGACCCGATCTGCGGGGGGTCGGCTACGGCCAGTAGCCGCTCACGCCAACGCGGTCTCCTGCCGCGCGAACTGTGTCCGGTAAAGGTCGGCGTACAGGCCGCCGGCCGCGAGCAGGTCGGCGTGCCTGCCACGCTCCACGACGCGGCCCCCGTCGACCACCAGGATCTGGTCGGCCTCCCTGATCGTGGACAGCCGGTGCGCGATGACCAGCGAGGTCCGGCCCGCCAGCGCGGTCTTCAGCGCGCGCTGCACGGCGGCCTCGGACTCCGAGTCCAGGTGGGCGGTCGCCTCGTCCAGTACGACCACCGAGGGCGCCTTCAGCAGCAGGCGGGCTATGGCGACACGCTGCTTCTCGCCTCCAGACAGCCGGTACCCGCGATCTCCGACGACAGTGTCAAGTCCGTCAGGCAGCCCGGAGATCAGGTCCCAGATCTGGGCGGCCTGGCAGGCCAGCACCAGCTCTCCTTCGGTCGCGTCCGGCCTGGCGTACTGCAGGTTGGCCCTGATCGTGTCGTGGAACAGGTGCGCATCCTGGGTCACGACGCCGACCGCGTCGTGCAGCGATTCCAGGGTGACGTCGCGCAGGTCCGTGCCGCCGATCCGGACCGTCCCGCTGGTCGGGTCGTAGAGCCTGGACACCAGGTGCGTGATCGTTGTCTTCCCGGCACCGGACGGCCCGACCAGAGCGGTGAGACGGCCCGCCGGGGCGCGGAAACTGACGTCGGTGAGCGCCTGGGTGCCCCGGCCTTCGCGTTCGGGCACCGGCAGCGCTATCGACTCGAGGGATGCCAGCGAGACCTCGGACGCCGCCGGGTAGCGGAAGCTCACGTGATCGAACTCGATATCCGGGGCGGCCGACTGCCCGTCTCGCCTCGGCGTGGACAGCGGCACCGCGTCCGGGCTCTCGTCGATGAGCGGCTGCAGGTCGAGCACCTCGAAGACACGATCGAAGCTGACTAGCGCCGTCATGACGTTGACCTGAACGTTTGACAGCGACGTGATCGGCCCGTAGAGCCGGCTCAGCAGGCCGGCGAGTGCCACCAGGGTGCCGACCTGGAAGACGCCGCGGATGGCCTGCTCGCCGCCGAGGCCGTAGACGACCGAGGTAGACAGCGTGGCGAGCAGCGACAGCGCGATGAACAGCCCGCTCCCCCACAGCGCGGTCAGCACACCGATGTCCCTGACTCTCTCCGCCCGGCCAGAGAACAGCCGCAGCTCGTCGCCTGGCCTGCCGTACAGCTTTGACAGCATCGCCCCGGCGACGTTGAACCGCTCCGTCATCGTCGAGCCGAGCTCGGCGTCGAGCTGCATCGACTCCCGGCTCAGCCGCTGCAGCTTGCGGCCGACCCGGCGGGCGGGCAGCAGGAACATCGGAATCAGTACCAGCGACACGACCGTCACGAGCCAGGAGAAGTAGAACATCGCGAGCAGCACCAGGATCAGCTGCAGTGTGCTCGACACCACCGACACCAGCGTCGAGGTGAGTGCCTGCTGGGCGCCGATCACGTCGCTGTTCAGCCTGCTCACCAGGGAACCGGTCTGCGCCCTGGTGAAGAACGCGATCGGCTGGCGCTGCACGTGACCGAACACCTGGGTGCGCAGGTCGTAGATGAGGCCCTCGCCGACACGCGAGGTGAAGTAGCGCTGCACGACGCCGAGGAACGCGTCGAAGATGGCAAGCCCCGCCACCACGAGCGCGATCACGAGCACGACACCGGACCGCTTGGGCAAGATGCCCTTGTCGATGACGACGGCAAGCAGCACCGGATACGCCACCGTGATCACGGCGTCGAGCGCCGCGGCGAGCAGGAAGATGGCAAGATCCACCCGGTACGGCCGGGCGTAGCGGGTAATCCGGCGAACCGTGCCTTTCTTCAGCTTTTGCTTGGTGACCGACGGGTCCCTGGAAAAGCCGCGCATGGCATGCC
>JASIGS010000107.1 GCA_030052355.1 Streptosporangiaceae bacterium
GACCTGTCGGTGCGGGTCGCGCTGGCCGGGGAGAACGCAACCGCTGCGGAGCGCAAGCTGCTGGACGCCGTGCGCCGCTTGCACGAGGAAAACCCGATGCTTGGCCTGCGCGGCGTCCGGCTGGGCCTGGTCATCCCCGGCCTGGTCAACATGCAAGTCCGGGCGATCGCACACGCGGCCGCCGACCGGGCTAAGGCGGGCGGCGACCCCAGGCCCGAGATCATGATTCCGCTGACGGCGTCCGTGCAAGAGATGGAGATCGCCCGAGCGCAGGCCGAGCAGGTGCTCGCCGAGGTTGCGCAGGAGACCGGCATCAGCGTGCCCACGCTGATCGGCACGATGATCGAGGTCCCGAGGGCCGCTCTGCTGGCCGGGGAGATTGCCCAGTCGGCCGAGTTCTTCTCCTTCGGCACCAACGACCTGACGCAAATGACCTGGGGATTCTCCCGAGACGACGTGGAAGGCGCGTTCTTCAGCCGGTACATCGACCTCGGCGTGTTCGGCGTCTCGCCGTTCGAGACGATTGACCGCGATGGGGTCGGGCGCCTGGTGAAGATTGCGGTTGAGGAAGGCCGGGCCGTCCGTCCTGACCTGCACATTGGTGTCTGCGGCGAGCACGGCGGTGACCCGGACTCCGTGCACTTCTTCCACGCGGCTGGCCTGGACTATGTGTCCTGCTCGCCGTTCCGGGTGCCGGTCGCCCGGCTGGAGGCTGGCCGCGCTGCCGTGCTGGAGACCACCGGGGGCAGCGACAGCAGGTGACCCTACCGGCGACGGGCGGCTACGACGAGCACGCCACGGCGCGGTGGGCCGAGGAGCCGCCCAAGCTCGCGCGCGCCGACGGCCTGCCCGGCCGCGAGCCGTTCGTCCGTGACCGCGCCCGGGTGCTGCACAGCGCGGCGCTGCGGCGGCTGGCCGCCAAGACGCAGGTTGTCGCCGTTGGCTCGGCTGACTTCCCGCGCACCCGGCTGACGCACTCGCTGGAGTGCGCCCAGATCGGCCGTGAGCTGGGCGCGGCGCTCGGGTGTGACGCTGACCTTGTCGATGCCGCCTGCCTCGCCCACGACCTCGGCCATCCGCCGTTCGGGCACAACGGGGAGGCCGCGCTCGCGCAGCTCGCCGCCGGGTGCGGCGGGTTTGAAGGGAACGCGCAGAGCCTGCGGCTGATCACCCGGCTCGAGGCAAAGGTGCCAGGGGCCGGCCTGAACCTGACCAGGGCTACTCTCGACGCCACGCTGAAGTACCCGTGGCTCGGACCGGGTGAGGACACCAGCTCGGCCGGCAAGTACGGCGCCTACGGCGATGACGCCGCGGTGTTCGCGTGGATCCGCGCGGGGGCTCCGCCCGAGCGCCCGTGCCTCGAAGCCCAGGTGATGGACTGGGCTGATGACGTCGCATACTCCGTGCACGATCTGGAAGACGGCCTGCAGGCGGGGCTGGTGACCCTCACGGCGCTGCGCGACCCCGAGGAACGTGCGAGCGTCTGCCAGCTGACTCTCGAGTCCTACTGCCCGCCCGGCCTGACGACGCAGGCGGAACTCGGCGAGGTGTTCGCCGCACTGCTGGAGCTGGGCTGCTGGCCCGCGGACTTCGACGGCAGCCTGCACGCGCTGGCCGCGGTCAAGCACCTGACCAGCGAGCTGATCGGGCGGTTCTGTGCCGCCGTGCAGCACGCCACGAGGCCGGCCGACCAGCCGCCGCTGCGCCGGTATGCCGCTGACCTGACCGTGCCGCGTCGGCAGCGGCTGGAGTGCGCGCTGCTCAAGGGCGTGACGGCCTCCTACGTCATGCGGCGCGCGGGCGTCGCAGAAACGCAGGCCCGCGAGCGGCAGATCATCGCCGAGCTTGCCGACGCCATCGCGGCCGGCGCCCCCGGCACGCTCGACCCGCTGTTCCGGTCTGAGTTCGCGGTGGCCCCCGACGATCGCGCCCGGCTGCGCGTGGTGATCGACCAGGTCGCCTCGCTGACCGATACGTCCGCACTGGCCTGGCACCAGCGGATGTGCACGGCCGGCCAGTGACTGGCATCTTCGCAGTACGGACAGGGACGCCGAATTTGCTCGCCCGACTTTCGGCAATTGACAGCAATTGCGCGCAGGGGACTTTGGCGGTACCTCCGTGCGCCGGTCAGCAACGGCACTAGCTTGTATGTCACCCCCGCTTCGTACTAGGTCGGCTGGCGGCAGCCGCAGATGCCCGGCATGCGGTGTGCTCGGATCGTGCGCGTGTACGCGAGCGCGGGCTACAGCGCGCCGAGGGGGGTCAGTGGGCCAGCCGGACGCCGACCGGTCGCTCGCCGCGAGCATAGCCCGAGGGGCCGGCGTCCTCGCTGTCCTGACGATCGGCTCTCGCGTCTTCGGGCTCATCCGCACCGTAGCCTTCTCGCAGACCGTCGGGGCCACGTGCCTCGGCACCGCGTACGTCACCGCGAATCAGGTGCCCAACCTGATCTACGAGCTAGTACTCGGCGGCGCGCTGTCAACGGTGATGGTCCCGCTGCTTGCCCGGTCCGCCGCGAGATCCGCCGCGGATCCGGCGGCAAAGAACCAGGTCAGCCACATCACCTCGGCGCTGCTGACCTGGTGCCTGCTCCTGCTCGTGCCCCTGACCCTCGTCATCATTGCGGTGGCGGGCCCGGTCGCGGCCCTGCTCAACCCGGCGAACCCCAGCGCTACCTGTGTTCACGCTGAGGTCGTTTCGACGACGGCGACCATGCTGCGCATCTTCGCGCCGCAGGCGCTCTTGTATGGGCTGTCGGTCGTCTTGCTCGGCGTCCTGCAGGCATACCGCCGGTTCGCTGCGTACGCGCTGGCACCCCTGGTTTACAGCCTGATTGTCATCGCCTCGCTGGTGACGTTTGCGCCGCTTGGCAAAGGTGTCCCGCTGGGCAAGCTGTCCCCGCTGGCACTGCTCGTGCTGTCGGCGGGTGCGACGCTCGGGGTCGCTGCCATGGTCGCGGTCGCGCTGTGGCCCAGCTGGCGACTTCGCCTCCGGTTCCGGCTCACGCTCCGGCTCCCGGCTGGCGTCGGTCGCCGTGCGCGCGGCCTGGTCCTCGTGGGCATCGCCGAGATAGTCGCGACCGAGATCTCGGCATTCGTGGTCATCGCGCTGGCGAACGGGCGTGGTGCGACCGGAGCGCTGGTGCTGTACACCTACGCGTCGCAGGTGTTCGGCACCCTGAACGGCGTACTGGCCCTGTCGGTGTCGACCAGCGCGTTCCCGGTGCTCGCGGCGCGCGAGGGCCCGGTGTTCGAGCGCACCTGCGCGGGATCGACACGATCGGTCGTGCTGGTGTCGTGTCTCGGTGTGGCCCTGATGGGCGCGGTGATGGTGCCCGCTGCGCGTATCCTCGCCGGGCAGCCCGACCAGGTGTCTCAGCTGAGCCTCGCGTTCGCGTTCTTCGCGCCAGGCCTGATAGGCATCGGCGTGATAGCGAACCTGACGCGCGCCATGCTCGCGATCGGGCGACTCACAATCGCCGCGACGGCTGTGGTCGCCAGCACGCTGCTCGGGGTGGTCGCACAGGTGATTCTGGTCGAGATCGTGTCCGCCCGGCTCACGGTGGCGGCGCTGGCCATCGGGAATACCGCTGGCCTGATAGTCGTCGCACTACCCTTCGTCGCGGTGAGCCGCCGAGTCCTGGGCAAGGCGGCCGTTCAGGGCGTCGGACGCACGACCCTCGTCGGGCTCGCGGCCGCGGTTGGCGGCGGCGTTGTCGG
>JASIGS010000108.1 GCA_030052355.1 Streptosporangiaceae bacterium
CGGGCGGGGGAGTATCGCGCGCGGCGCAATCCCGCAGCTACCTGCCCGCTGTAACAGTTAACGGGGCGTAAACCTTCAGTTTGACCTGCCGACTTTCACGGCCGGGAGCATTCCCTTGTTTTGTAGGAGTCCCCGGAAGGACAGTAATGACGGAAAGTATCGAGCGCGCCGGAGTCTCGCGCCGGTCGTTCATCGGCGGTGTCGGCATCACTGCCGGCGGTCTTCTCGTAGCCGGCAGCCCGCTGCTGTGGCAGCAGTCCGCCAGCGCCGCCACAACCACGGCTTCGCAGGTCCACCTGACCTTCGGCCAGGACCCAGCCCGTGAGGTCGCCGTGTCCTGGGTGACCCCGACTTCGGTGTCCAACCCCACCGTGATGATCGGCAGCGTGCACGGAGGCTTCGGCCGCTATATCCAGGCGGAGACACTCACGTACACCGACTCCAACAACGGTATCGAGACGATTGTCCAGCACGGCCGCATCGACCGCCTCCAGCCCGACACCACCTACGTGTACCGGATCGTCAGCGACGGCGAGACCCAGGTTTCCGGCGCGTTCCGCACCGCGCCCGAGGGCCGCGTGCCGTTCCGCTTCACCAGCGTCGGCGACATCGCCTGCGGTGACACCGCCTATAACAAGGCATCGCTCAACGCGGAGGCAACCGCCGCATCGGTCGAGCTATTCGATCCCGTCGTGCACCTGGTCAACGGCGACTTGTCCTACGCCAACTCCAACAACACGTTCCAGCCGCAGGTCTGGGCTGAGTACTTCGACAACACGCAGTTCTCGGCAGCGAGCCGGCCGTGGATGCCGACGCTGGGGAACCACGAGAACGAGCCAGGCAACGGCCCGCAGGGGTACCTGTCCTACCAGACCCGATTCGCCCTGCCGACCAACGGCTCCGCCGACTTCGATGGCAACTGGTACAAGTTCCAGATCGGCTCGGTGCTGTTCGTCATGCTGGACAACAATGACGTCTGCTACCAGATCGACACCGGCACCTACCTGAGCAACGACGAGAACCAGATCCTGACCGGCTACTCGGGCGGCGCGCAGTTGCGGTGGCTGGAGCAGACGCTGCACGAGGCGTCGACCGACACCTCGGTCGACTGGATCGTTGTTGTCATGCACCAGCCGGCCATGTCCACGTCTGACGCTGAGGGCTCCGACCTGGGTATCCGCCAGAACTGGATGCCGCTGTTCTACAAGTACGGTGTCGACCTCGTGCTGGCCGGGCACGACCACGACTACGAGCGCAGCTACGTGGTGAAGGGCACCGACCCGGACACCGTCCTGCGGCCGCACGTCGTCAGCGCCAACCTCGATGAAGTGGACTCCGACCTGGGCCTCGTCCACCTGGTGATCGGGACCGGCGGCACCCATGGCCACGACGACGTGTACCTGACGGACACCTCGGACGACGAGCCGGAGGAGGGTGTCAACGTCTCCGGGACAGAGATCGTGACCGAGGACGCGCCGTGGTCCGCGGTGACCGACCCCAACACCACCTACCCGTGGGGGATCGGCGTGTTCGACGTCGATCCTGGTGGCTTCCCCGGTGACAAGACCACGATCAAGTTCACCTACTACCACACCTCCGCCTGGTCCGGCACGGGCCCGTACCCGACCCCCGTCGAGTTCGACTCGTTCACGGCCAGCCGTACCCGCTCGGACGGTTTCGGCTTCCGCCGGCGTGGCGCAAAGTAGTCCTGCTTAGCTCGCCGCGCGGTCAACCCGCCGTGGCTCTGCCGTTGCAGGGCCACGGCGGTGCCTTTCTGCTCACTATCGAGCCGCCCGTGCACCTCTCTGGTGGACGACCCAAGGGGCAACAGGCTCGCGCTCACGCAGCGATGAGGATCGGATCAAGACACGTCCGGCCGCGTGTCGGCGCTCAGCGCTATCCGGTGCGGGAAGCGGTGCACCTCCTGCGGCCAGCCGACCGCGACCGCGATCCGGCCGGCCCAGTAACGTGCCTCGGCGTCGTCGGCCACGTCGATGACCGCGAAACCGCCGAGGTGCTCCTTGGTCTCCGCGAACGGCCCGTCGGTGAAGACGGGCGAGCCGCTGCTCGGGTCGACGCTGCACACGGCCGTCGAGGCGTCCAGGCCGCCGTCGCTGAAGACGAAGACACCGGCGGCCGTCATCTCCTCGCACAGCGCCCTGCCGGCCTTGCCCCTCTCGCGCAGTTCTTCCAGCGTGAGGTCGGGCACCCACTCGTCGTTGAAAGCGATCAGGTACGGCGCCATCTCAAGCTCCTCTGCTCACGGGCAGCCCGGGCGGCTGCCGCTCACCTTCTCCACGAACGCACTCGCGTCGATCGACACACCGGCCAGGAATTTCTCGGGGATTTCGCATCGTGGCCGGGCCGGAGGCTCCCGGGACCATGTCTAGGAGAGCTGGAGCCGGACGATGACCTCGCCGTTCTCGTCGCGATCGCCCGTCGGCACGAACCCAAGGCCATCGTAAAACCCGGCCGGCCCGCCGGCCTCCGGCACGTAGCTCGTCAGCAGCTCGGTCGCCCCCTCGGCGCGAACCAGCTCCGCCACCTGCCTGACGACCTCGCGGCCATAACCGCGGCGCTGGTGCCGCACGTCAATGAGCAGTTTCCACAAGAACCACGGCCCGATGATCGCCGGCGGCTGGGGCTCCACGTTCCAGCTCACCATCACGAACCCCACCGGCTGACCGTCCGCGAAGACCGCCCGGTACCAGGGCTTGGCGTGCGGGTAGTCTGCCGCGTCGGCCAGTGCGTCCGCCACCGAGCCAACGAACCGCTCCTGCTCAGGCGCGACGCTCAGCGCCAGCACCAGGTCGCGGTTCAGGTCGGTGATCTCGCCGAGGGTGACGGCCACAGCAGTCAGGCTAACGGCCGACCGCGGCCCGTGCCGCGATACCGATGCGTGCTGGGTCAGGACTCCGGATAGCGGAGGACGGCGAGCACCCGTCGGTGTTCACTGGCACGGTCCCGGCCTCGACCGCGGTCAGGCTGGCACCGCCCTCCTTTGCCATCCACAATCAGTGGCGTACCGCGCAACCAGTGCGCAACCAGGAGGT
Source organism: Streptosporangiaceae bacterium (assembly GCA_030052355.1). The sequence continues at coordinate 3,054 of JASIGS010000108.1, forward strand.
GTGCCTTGAACGCCGAAGTCGGAATGCGCGAGCCCCCCGAGGGATCGGACTCATTGAGTAACGCAAGTCGGCGGACTTTTCTCAAGGGCGTCGGATTAGCCGGGGCTGCCGGGCTGGCCGGAGCTGCCGGGCTGGCCGGCCCGTTCCTGGCCACTACCAGCGCGCGTGCCGCCGGGGGAGTCATCCTCGGCGCCCAGGCTCCTGGCGCCTGGAGCGGGGAGGGAGCACCGGGCTGGACGTCCAAGGTCACGGCAGAGTCGCCTACCGGGAACCATGCCCTGGGCTGCCGCAGCTACCGGGATACGGAGTTTTCGACGGTCCTTGAGTCCCAGCAGTCCGGTGCCCTCGGCAGCCCGCCCACCTTCCCCGGCGAGGCGGGCTCGATCCCGTTGGCCTCGATTCGGCCCGGTCCTGACGCTCTGCTTAACGGCGACCTTGACGGTGTCATCAAGGAGATGATCCTCGACGGGGCCAAGAAGGCCAATAGCGGTCACTTCAAGGGGACGCCGCAGCTCACGGTGTGGCACGAGGCAGGCCACCTCTACAAGGACAACCCGATATTGGACCCGAAGGACAACGACTACGGAATCCCGCAGAACGGCGCCGCAGCGCGAACTGTGCGTTTGATGCACCAGAAGATGCAACAGCTCTGCGATGACGTGCAAGCGAACAACAAAAAGCTCCCCAAGGTCGAGTATGGCTCCGTCATCTACGGCGACATCGACAAGATGGCCAACGACAGCCACCTGGAAGGATCCACCAACTGGGTTCCGACTGCCGCCGATGGAGCTCTGGACTGGTACGGGATCGACCTCTACTACGAGGGTGACCCGCCACCACGCGGCCAGATCAGCAGTGACTGCACGCACCCCGACCTGGCTACCTACGACCTGGTCAGTTCGCAGCTGAATACTTTCCTGCGGATGGCACAGAATCGTGCCGCCGGGTCGACGCTGAGGATCAACATCTGTGAGTGCAACGCCAACGCGTCACATGACGCCAGCCGGCCCGGGTACTTCAAGAACCTGGCGAAGTGGCTCTACAACAACCCCGGCTACAGGATGCTCACGTTCTTCCCCAATAAGGCTGGGCCTCACAGCGTGACCTGGCCGTATGTCGCCGACGTCCAGCCTCCCGCGGATTACACGATCCAGGCCCTCAACTACATTCAGCACAACTACGGCAGATGAGATCGGAGCCCAGCCGCGCCCTGCAGGCGAAGAGCGAACAACCCCGTGCGGGCGACCGGAGATCAGTCCTTGGTTTCTTCCTGGAAGGGGCGCACCTCGACCGGCGCGGCGCAGGCCATGGTGGCACTGGGCATTGTGGCTGAGCTCGGAGCCGCGTCGACCTGGCACATCGATAGGTATGGGGCATCGTCCTTACCTACGTGTTCGCGTGGCGACGTGCGGCGTCTGGCAGCATGTCGCTCGTGCCCGGCAAACCTGACGCGTCAGTGGAGGTTGTGCCCTACTCCAAGATGTGGCCGGTCCTGTTCGAGCAAGAGCGCGCGGCGCTCCAGGCCGCGGTGGGCGACACGGCGAGGTCGATCGAGCACATCGGCAGCACCGCTGTACCTGGGCTTTCCGCGAAGCCGACCATCGACATTCTCCTGGTCGTGGACTCTACCGAAGAGTTCCTCAAGAGGCTGCCGCGGGTCGAGGCGCTCGGCTACGACTACCGGGCAGATAACACCTTTGTGGGGAGCGAGACCCACCTGTTTCTCAGGAAGGTGTCAAACGGCAGCAGGACGCACCATCTGCATGTCCTGCGGTCAGGCTCACCGGAGATCGACGACTACCGCCTGTTCCGAGACGCGCTGCGTGACAGTCCAGCCCTGGCGCGGGAGTACCAGCGGCTGAAGCTTGTTCTGGCTGCGGAATACGCCGGCGACCGCAACCGGTACGTCACCGGCAAGGCGAGCTGGGTCGACGGAATCGTTGCTTCGCTGCGTGAACGCCGGGCGGAGTTAGAGACCAGGGCAAGATCGAACCCGAGAAGGGCGAGTGGTCACACTGCTCCTGCCGAGCCCTTTTCATGCAGTCCGGGCCGGCGGGCCGGTACCAGACAGGCCGTAGTGCTCTGAGCCTCGATCCGGTCCACAAGCAGTTGTGCGATGCATCTTCCGCTGAGCGACCACCTGATCCGGGCAATCGCAACTCTCTTCGACTTCGCAGATCTAGACTTGATGGACATGCCACACATTGCCCTTAGATTCCGTGCTGCCAGCCACACCTTCCGGCGCGGCGGGGGCGGAACGGCCGGCAAACGGGTCGTCTCTGAGCTCCGGGGCTGACAGCGCTCGCGTCGTGCTCACGGCTCCGAGCAGCGACAGGAGGTGGGGTAGCGTTCCGCCCGCGAGACTAGTCGCAGGACGTTACCAGCTGGAGGCTCCGCTCGGCCGTGGCACCTTCGGCGAGGTCTGGCGAGCCAGCGACGTAACCACGCGCCGGCATGTGGCCGTCAAGCTCATCGATCTGGGCCCGGTCGCGGACGTGCCGCTGCTGGCGGACATAGTCGCGACGTTCCGCCACGAAGTCATCACCGTAGGGCAGCTGAGGCATCCCAACATCGTGGCGGCCTACGAGGCGGGCCGGGTCGCGAACGAGATATTCCTGGCAATGGAGCTGGTAGCGGGCGCCTCCCTGGCCCAAGTCATCGCTGAGCGCAAGACGGCAGGCACCGGGCTGCTGCCGATACCAGCCGTGCTCGACGTCGCCGACCAGATCTGCGCAGGCCTGAGTGCTGCGCATGGCGCCGGCGTCGTGCACCGGGATGTAAAGCCGAGCAACCTGATGGTGACGCCCGGGTTGCAGGTGAAGATCATCGATTTCGGCACTGCGCGGTTGATGGCCGACAAGTCGCCGGGGCTGGCGAAGCCTGGTGACCGGCTCGGGAGCCCGGCGTACATGTCCCCGGAGCAAGCCTCGGGCGCGGATGTCGATTGCCGTGCCGATCTGTACTCACTCGGCTGCGTGCTCTATGAGCTGCTCGCCGGCGAGCCGCCGTTCACTGCGGGGACGCCGGAAGCGCTGTTGACGATGCATCTGCGGAGCCGGCCAGCGCCGATAGGGCTCGGTCGCACCGACCTGCCCGCCGGTCTGGAGCAGCTGATCGGCGAGCTGATGGTGAAGGACAGGGAAGGCCGGCCGGCGGACGCGGAAGTGGTCAGGACTCGCATCAGGGCGATGCGCGGGATCTTGGCCCCGGGTGAGCCAGTGCACGAAGCGGATCGCGGTCCTGTCAGCGCCGCAGACCTGGCACAGCCCGGACACCGTGCGCCGGCAGTTGCGGGCACGATGATCATTGCTGCCCCTACGCCAGGTCGCGGGACCGGCCGCCATCGCCGGCCAACGGCACAGGCGGCGCAGGCGGCGCTGCTTGAGCCCAAGGCCACAAGGGAACTGACGGGGCCCGGGGGAGAGCCGGCCGAGCACGGCGCCGCCACGCTGAGGGGCACTGCTGTCCTGCCTGACACTCGGTGGCCTGCGCCGCCACCGCGCCCGCGGAAGCGGCGCCGGTGGCGTGCTGCGGTCAGCACGCTGATCACGGCCGCGATTCTCGGTGCCGTCGGCGTGATCTTCTGGCAGCGCGCGCATGATCACCTGAAGGTCACTGCCGTGGCCGTTGCGGCGGCGCACCTTCCTGGCAACCACTGCAACGTCACGGTCAATGTAGTCGGCACTATCAAGACCAACGGCGTCGGCGGAACGGTCAGCTATCAGTGGATCCGCGGTGGCGGCCTGACCTCGCCGGTCAGCGCCGTGACAGCCGCAAGCAGGCACGCCACGGTCCGGGTGGTTTTGCAGTGGTCGTTCCACGGCAGTGGGACTTACCACGCCGCCGCCAGACTGCGCGTCCTGACGCCCGACGTCGCCAGCGGACAAACTGCATTCACCTACACATGCACCGGATAGCTGACATGAAATGCCGAGTTGCGGTCGGGCGCCGCAGCTTTCAGTACCTCTCGCACCGCAATAGCTGAGCCATCCGGGAGCATTGATGAGTTCGTGGCAGGTGCCCGGCTACAGCGAAGATCGCGAACTTGGCCGGGGGTCGTTCGGCCGGGTGGTGGCCGCGACGGATGCCGCATCGGGCCGTCAGGTAGCGATCAAGTATCTCAACTCCGACCTGCTCAGTGACGCCGAGTTCCTGGCCGGCTTCCGCGAGGAGGCCCGCCTACTGGCCGAGCTAGACGTCCCGCAGGTGGTAAAAGTCCTGAGGTACGTCGAGGAACCAGGCCGCGGGGCAGCGATCGTCATGGAGCTTGTCGACGGCATCTCGCTGCACGAGCTCATCATCCGGCAGGGTCCGGCGCAACCGGAGTCGGCGCTCGTCGTCCTGAAGGGCTCGTTGCTCGGCCTGGCCTCCGCCCACGCGCTGGGCGTCGTGCACCGCGACTACAAGCCGGAGAACGTGCTGGTCGACGTCGAGGGCGTCAGCAAGCTGACGGACTTCGGCCTGGCAACCCGGACTGGCCGCCGGGTACGCCCCGGCGGCACGCCGCTTTACATGGCACCCGAGCAGTGGGCTGGCCGGCCTGCCAGCCCGGCCTCCGACATCTACGCGGCTACCGCTGTCTTCTTCGAGTGTCTGACCGGCCGGCCGCCGTTCGAAGGGTCCGTGCCCCACCTCCGTGAGCAGCACGAGCGCATGCCGGTGCCCTCTATCGATGTTGACGAGCCGTTCCGGGCCTTGCTCGAGCGTGGTATGGCCAAGAACCCGGCTGAGCGACCACCCGACGCGGCCGCGTTCGTCTATGAACTCGAGACCGCGGCTAACGCCGCCGCTGGACCGGACTGGGAAGCCCGGGGCCGTAGTCAGCTCAGGGAGCGCGTCGCAGCGTTGCTCTTGCTACTTGGCGGCGGAATAGCCGGCAGTAGCGGAACCGCGGCGGTGACGACGTGGCTGGCCGGGCGTAAGACAGCGCTCCTCACCACGGCCACCGCAGTCGTGGTAACCACACTGGTGGCCGGGGGTATCGCCCTTGCGGGGGCCGCCGGGCACCACCACCACCTGCCACCGCCACCATCACCGGGGAACGGCATCACTGTGGTGTCACAGCAGGAGGTGAGCGCGACGGCCACAGTGGTGCCGCGCAGAGCGGCCGCGTCGTGTGCCACCGCGGCGGCCTTCGCCTATACCGGAGCGCTGACGGTCTCCGAGGCTGGCACGGTGTCCTACCGGTGGATCTATTCGCATGGAACCCCTAGCCCTGTGCGAACCCTCCAGGCAAGCCACCCTGGCACCTATCAGGTGTCGGGTGGGGTCGTGAAAGCCAGGACCAAAGGAACCGGCTGGGCTCAGCTGCAGGTGACCAGTCCTCTCTCGGTGATGTCGAATAAGGCTTACTACGAACTGACCTGCCGCGCCGGACCGGTCACCATCGCGCTCAGCAGTCGGCCAGCATCGCCGGACGCTGTTAAGTGCGGAGCTACGCCGCCCACTTTCACCATCTCTGGCCAGATCCACTCCAGCGTGGCCGGTCAGCTCCGCTACCACTGGCTGCGTAGTAACGGCACCCAGACCGGCGCGCAGACCGTAAATGTCACCGCCGGTCAGACAGTTAGCGTCAGCGACTCGGTGACTGCCGCGGCCGACACATACTCCGGCACAGACACTCTGGATGTCAGCAGTCCGGCCTCGACGTCCCAGTCGATCCCTATCACGGTGACTTGCACGTCCTCGCCGCCTTCACCCTCTCCCTCGTCAACTGCGCCCGCGCCGACCCCCACGTCAACGACGCCCGCGCCGACTCCCACGTCAACGACGCCCGCGCCGACCCCCACGTCAACGACGCCCGCGCCGACCCCCACGTCAACGACGCCCGCGCCGACTCCGACGTCAACTGGCAGGCCGTCTCCCTCGTGACCTCCGCTGGGGCAAGCAGTGTCTCGATCGACGCCATCTGTACAGCCCAGGCAAGGCTCTGGCAGCAGACTCGGCGCGCGGGGGCCGGACCGGACGGCGGTGCCGTCTTTACGCGCAGGCCAGGACTGCGTCGCCGAACGGTCGGCCACGCGGGACCTCAGGGGGAG
>JASIGS010000109.1 GCA_030052355.1 Streptosporangiaceae bacterium
GCGTGGCGGTACACCGAGCAGCTGCTGACACCGCTGCGGCCGCAGATCCGCCAGCTGGCCAGGGCGCTGCTCGTCTACCCGCGGCACCTGCCCTACGGCGTCGCCAGGCAGCTCGCAGCTGGCGAGGCTGGCTAGCGCCTAGCTGGCTTTCTTTGCCTTTATCGCCGCGCTCGCCATCGACCTGTAGGCGGTGTCGGGCTGCGTGACCAGGCGGTAGTACACCGACTTGCCTGGCGCCTTGACCTTGGCGACCCAGCAGCCGTTGTAGTGCGTCGGCGGGCCGTACGTCCGCTTGGCGGAAGAGGCTCCGGGCAGTGTCTTCCAGGGGCCTCGCCACGACTTGGTGGAGTACTCGAAGCTGCCGCGCGGGAACACCGCCGCCTCAGACAGATCGACCAGGTCCGTGTTCGGCTCGCCGCAGGCCTGCAGGCTGACGTAGCCATTTTTGCTCAGGGTGGCCTTGATCGAGGTCGAGACGAGGCCCACGTGGTCAACCGGCACCTTGACGCTCGTGCTGACATCCGAGAACCAGGGATCGTCAATCGAGAGGTCGTAGGTGTCCGGCGCCATCGGCCCCGGAATCGATATCGCGAACGTGCCGTCGAGGTTCGAGTAGACGGACCACGGTCCCGGTCCGGTGCAGTTATCACCCTCGGCGCAGGGGACGAACTCACTGACCGGGATGGCCGCGACATACATGGCCGTCCACGGCACCCACTCACCGCCGATCTCGTAGCTGAGCGTGCCGGAGATGGTGGCCCCTGCGGGGTAACTGACCGTGGCCGGGCTGACAGACAAGCCGGTCAGGCGCGCCGGAAGAGGGGTCACCTTGACCGTCACCACGTTGGAATCGGCGAAAGCGGTGGCGGCGTTGGCCTCAGCCTCGAGAAATATGCTGCCGCCGAAGTCCGCGCCGCTCCCGCTTCCGGCCTGCAAGGTGAAGGAGTAGTCCCCGTTCGCGTCGGTAGTCGCCGTCTCAGCTCCGGAGGGAGAGATGATCTCCTGCCCGACGACCGGTTCCGTGCTGCCGTCGGGGTACACGCCCATGTCGGTGCCGGATAGCGTCACCGTCTCGCCGTAGGACACCGGATTCGGGCTGACCGACAAGGTCAGCGTCGGGTAGACGATGAAGGCGAGGGTGCCAGCGTCGGTGAAGTCGGCCTGGTCGCCACCCGTGTCCGAGGCCTGGATGGCGATGGTGTAGCTGCCCAGTGGCAGCTCCGCCTGCGTGATCGGGGAAGACACCGTCCAGGTCGTTTCGCTGCTGGTGCTCGTGCCCGAGGTCATCGTGAAGTCGTTCACCGTGAGCGCCGGGGTCGAGCTGCCCGGCGCGTACAGCTCAGCAGTGACGCTGCTCGGGACCACCGCCGAGGTGGACAGCAGCGTCACCGACAGCTCGCCGGGGTGCGCCTGCGGGCTTCCGGCAGAGATCAATTCGATAGAGCCAGCCGACTGAGCCATCGCGGGCACGGCGAAAGCCAGGCCGCACGCGAGCGCTCCCGCGCAGGCGACGGCCAGGCTGACACGCTTGATCATCACAGGCCTCCGGTACAAATTGAGGCGAAGCTTACCGGTGCTAACGATCTGCCGTCGCGAGACAGCGGGCAAGGGTAGGTCTCCCCATCCGGCCGGGACCTAGGTCCCGGCCGGCGCCCGGCCTTAGTGGCGGAACAGCCGGAGGCCCGTGCGCACCAGCGTCATCCCGTACTCCGCGCAGGCCGCCTCGACCTCGGCAGACCGGGCGGACCCGCCGGGCTCGATGACGTAGCTGACGCCGACCGTGCTGGCGTGGTCGACGTTGTCCCGGAACGGGATGAAACCGTCGGAGGCGAGCGTGACGCCGCTGAGCTGGTCAAGCCAGCGCTGCCGCCACTCCTCGTCCAGGCTCGGCGAGACGCCGGGAAACAGCCGCCCGAACGCCGCGACCTGGCCCGGCGTCATGTCGCCGTCGGCCATCCGCAGCTGCCAGTTCAGCCGGTCCTGGCGGTTCATGCCCGGCAGGAGCGGAAGGCCGCGGATGTGCGGGTGGCGGCGCAGCGACCACGCGGCCGTCTTGGCGGCCGCGAGCCGCACGCAGTCGACCCGGTTCTGCTGGCCCGCCCCGATGCCCACCGTCATCCCGTCCCTGACCAGCGCCACGGAGTTGGACTGGGTGTAGCGCAGCGTCACGAGCCCGAGCAGGGCATCGGTGACGGCGCCGGGCGGCAGGCTGATCAGCTCAGCGGTGATCGGAGCCGCGTCGCGCTCTTGCTCGAGCAGCAGGCCGAACACCTCGCGCCGCTCCCAGGCTGGCGGCTCGTAGTCGGGCTTGACCTCTATGACCAGGAACGTGCCGCGCCTCTTCGCGGCCAGCACGCCGGCAACTCCCGGCGCGAAGCCCGGTGCGACGATCCCGTCGGCGACGACCCGGCTGAGGAACCCGGCCAGTTCCATGTCCACCGGTTCCGACACGGCGACCATGTCGCCGAACGACGACTTGGGATCCGCGTCGCGGGCGCGCACGTAGGCCGACGTCAGCGCGCCCGGCTGGCCGTCAAGCTGCCACGCCTGCAGCGCGGCACCATCGAGGTCACCAGCCAGCGCCGCTCCGGCCGGGGAGACGTGCTTGAAGGACGCTGCGGCTACCTTGCCGGTGGCAGCCGAAGCCTCCCGGACAAGCTGCCAGCCGCTCAGCACATCGAGCAGGTTGATCAGCGAAGGCTCGCCGCTGACGACGCGCAAGGGCTCCGGCGACGAGCTGGCGACGCGCGCGGCCTGATGGGGATTCGTTCCGTACCGCAACCGCATTCGGGGTCTCCTTCGATCGAAGGAGCACCCAGGCCGACGGCACTCCGGCTGCGTCGCGCTTCCCGGTGGTGAGCTCCACCTGAGGCCAGTCGCGCTAATACGAATTGTAACGGCCAGGACCCACGCCTAGGGTGTTGCGGGTGATGGCGACGATGCCCGTCACGTCCGCCAGCGCGGACGTGACGAAGCGGCTGCTGGACGACGGCTACGTGGTCGTGACCGGGATGATGGACACCGACGGGCTGGCCGCCGCCCGCGCTGACCTGGACCGCGTGCTGCGTGCCACCCCGACCGGACGCAACCCGTTCGAGGGCTACTCAACCCAGCGCGTCTACGCCCTGTTCGCCAAGACCAGGACGTTCGACGCGGCGGCAACCCATCCGCTGCTGCTGGCCGTGCTCGACCAGGTACTCGGTCACTACCAGCTCAGCGCCCCGGTCGGCATCCGGATCGGGCCCGCTGAGCAGGCGCAGATCCTGCACCGCGATGACGGCATCTACCCGGTACCCGAGCCGCGCCCGCCGCTGGTGGTCAACACCATGTGGCCGCTCGACGAGTTCACGCTGGAGAACGGCGCGACGAGGTTCGTGCCGGGCAGCCACGCGTGGGAACCTGGCCGCACCCCGACGGCAGATGACGAGGTCGCCACGGCGGTGCTGTCACCCGGATCGGTCATGTTCTACCTGGGCAGCCTGTGGCACGGCGGCGGCGAGAACCGGACGAGCCAGCCGCGCCTCGGCGTGATCCTGGAGTACGCGGCCGGCTGGCTGCGCCAGCAGGAGAACCACTGCCTGGCGGTGCCGCGCGACGTCGTCAGGCAGCTGCCCGAGCGGCTGCAGGAACTGCTCGGCTACAACATCTACCCGCCGTTCATCGGCTACGTCGACGGCATCCACCCGCGCAAGGTGCTGTCGTCCGGCGCATAGCCGGCCGTCACTACGTGCCAGTCGGCGGCCGGCGCCGCCCTGAAGCACGCGAACACCTTTCCTCGGCACCGTGTCGATCTGGGCTCCGGCCGTTCGTGTAGCTGCTGAGAGCCGGCCATCCCGGCCGGCCCATAACCGGACAGGAGCGAAGCAATGACGCAGTACCTGCTCAGCATCTACCAGCCCGACGGCGAGCCACCGCCACCCGAGGTCCTCGGCCCGATCATGGACAAGCTCGGAGAGTGGAACGCCGGGCTGCGGGCGGCCGGCGAGTGGGTGTTCGCCGCCGGGCTGCTTCCGCCGGGCAGCGCCACGGTGGTGCGCGTCAGGGGCGACGAGGACATCCTGACCGACGGGCCGTTCGCCGAGGGCAAGGAGCACATCGGCGGCTTCACCGTGATCGACGTCGCCGATCTCGATGCCGCGCTGCACCGCAGCAGGGAGCTGGCCGGGATCACCGGCCTGCCGGTAGAGGTGCGGCCGATGCGGAGCGTTCCGGCTGAATGACCGGCGTGCCGTCCGCTGACCTCGAGCGCATCTTCCGCGAGGAGTATGGGCGCGCCGTATCAGTCCTCGTCCGCTCGTTTGGTGACATCGACATCGCCGAGGACGCGGTCCAGGACGCCTTCGCCGCAGCGCTCCAGCACTGGCCGTCGGCGGGACTACCGCCGAGTCCGGCGGGCTGGCTCATCACGACGGCGCGCAACAAGGGCATCGACAGGCTGCGCCGCGAAGGTTTGCGCGACGACAAGCACGCGCAGGCCGCCTTGATCCACGTCCGGGACGATCAGGCAGAACGAGAGGGACCAGTGCAGGACGACCGGCTCCGGCTGATCTTCACCTGCTGCCATCCGGCACTGGCCGCGACGGCGCAGGTGGCACTCACCCTGCGGCTGATCGGCGGCCTGTCGACAGCGGAGATTGCCCGCGCGTTCCTGGTCAGCGAGGAGACCATGGCCCAGCGGCTGGTCCGCGCCAAGGGAAAGATACGCGACGCCCACATCCCTTACCGCGTGCCGCGTGACGCCGACCTGCCCGCTCGGCTCGGCGCCGTGCTCGCGGTCGTGTACCTCATCTTCAACGAGGGCTACGCCGCGAGCGCCGGCGAGCGGCTCGGACGCGACGACCTGTGCGCCGAGGCCATCCGGCTCGGACGGCTGCTCGCCCGGCTCATGCCGGACGAGCCGGAGGTCGCCGGACTTCTCGCGCTGATGCTGCTGACGCACGCGCGGCGGGCCACCAGAACCACGCCGGACGGCGACCTGGTGCTGCTCGCCGACCAGGAGCGAGAGCGCTGGGATCGCGAGCTCATAGCGGAGGGCCAGGCGCTGGTCCGCGCGTGCCTGCGCCGCGGCCAGCCGGGCCCGTACCAGATCCAGGCGGCGATCAACGCGGTGCACACCGACGCGCCGACCGCCGGCGATACCGACTGGCGGCAGATCCTCCAGCTCTACGACCAGCTCATGGCCATCGCGCCGAGTCCGGTCGCGGCGCTCAACCGGGCGGTCGCGGTGGCCGAGGTAGACGGCGCGCAGGCCGCGCTCGACATCGTCGAGCGGCTCAACCTGGACGGCTATTACCTGCAGCACGCCATACGTGCCGACCTGCTGAGCCGCCTGCATCGCCGCACCGAGGCCGCGGCCGAGTACGAGCAGGCCGTCGGCATGACCGGCAACGCCCCCGAGCGCAGGTTCCTGCTGCGAAGGCGCGCTGAACTCGGCTAGGCCGTGACGGCCCTGGTCGGCCTGGGTCTAGTCGGCCTGGGACTGGTCGGCCAGAGCGGCCTGCATCCGGCGCATGCCGCGCAGCCAGCGCTCCCGGTCGTCGGCCCGGCGCTGCTCGTACATGGCAACCTCAGGGTGCGGCAGGATCAGGAACTGCTCGGTGCCGATCGCATCCAGCGCCGCCTGCGACACCTGATCGGCGGTCAGCACTCCGTCCACCGCGGCCTGCGCGGACCCGCGCGCCGATCCGGTGTCCGGCAGCGCGGACTCGCCTGCCTCCCGCCTGCTGGTGTCGAGCAGGTTGCTCTCGAACGCCTGCGGGCACAGGCAGGACACCCGGATGCCCTGGTCGCCGTAGGTGATCGAGAGCCACTCGGCGAACGCGACCGCCGCGTGCTTGGTCACCGCGTACGGCGCCGACCCGAGCTGGGTGAGCAGCCCGGCGGCCGACGCGGTGATGACCAGGTAGCCCTCACCCCGTGCCAGCATGCCGGGCAGCACGGCCCTCGCGACGTAGACGTGACTGTGCACGTTGATCGCCCAGATCTTTGACCAGGCGTCGTCGGAAGCTTCCTGGCCGCCTGCCACGATGATCCCGGCGTTGGAGAAGAACAGGTCGATAGGGCCGAAGGCCGCCTGCGCGCGTGCCGCCAGGGCCTGCACGTCCTGCTCTTTCGTGACGTCCGCCTGCACCGCGATCGCCCGCTGGCCGGCCGCATCGATCCGCGTCGCGACCTGCCGCGCGCCGTCCCCGTCGATGTCCGCGACGACCACGCCCGCGGCCCCCCGCTCGGCGAGCCCGAGGCACAGCGCACGGCCCGCGCCGCTGGCGCCGCCGGTCACGACCGCCACCCGGCCGTTGATTTCCATGATCAACTCCCTGCAGTCAGGTTTCCTGCCGGCCAGCCACGGAGTTGCAAGCATCTCAGCGTGCGAAACAACGCAGTGTGGTGCATTATGGCACCGTGCAGCGTGTTCCGGGGGCCCTCCGCCGCGCCCTCGCGAGTGGCCTGGCGGTGGCGCTGCTGGCCGGCGCGATGATCTACCTGGTTTATGCCACGAGGCCGGTGAGCCTCGCCGACGCGCGTCGCCCGGTGATGCAGCGGGCGCCGGAGCGACACTCGGATCCGCCGCTCACGCCGGTCGCCATCGATCCCAGCTACTTCGCCACCGGCGCGTGCATGGCGTTCCCGCCAACCCGCGGCGACCGGCACCTCACTGTTTTCCTTGACGCTGGACACGGCGGGGTTGATCCCGGCGCGATCGGCACGACCACCAGCGGCAAGACCGTCTACGAGGCGGACCTGACC
>JASIGS010000015.1 GCA_030052355.1 Streptosporangiaceae bacterium
AGTCGAAAACCCCCACGTACTCGTTGTACAGGGCATCCCTCGGCGGAAACATCCGCCGCAGCCGTGGCTCGATCTCCAGCAGCTTCCCGAAATCTGGGGCCGCCCGCGGTCCGGTTGGCCGCAGCCGCCGGTACACGTGGCGCCGCGCGTGCCTGGCCCGCAGGTAAAGGTCTGCCCGCTTGGCGGCGTCCACCCCGAAAATGGCGCTGAGTCCCCCACAGAGGGTGCGTAGCGGCATGAACTGGACGGGAGCCGAGGGGTTCACGAGGCCGAGGAACTCGATCTGCTGGCCGTCGGCCTGTAGTTGCCGCGCCATCTCATATGCAAGAAGCCCGCCGTTGCAGAACCCGCCTATCTTGTACGGTCCGGCAGGCTGAACGGTGCGCATGGCCTCGATGTGTGCGCGGGCCACCTCCTCCAGCGTCGCCGGCTGCTCGGCAGCAGTGAATCGGTACGTCTCGAGTGCGTAGAAAGGCTGACGCGGCCCGATGGCGTGGGCGAGCGCGAAGCAGTAGAACGCGCCACCCGTCCAGTCGCCGTGCAGGAAGAAGAACGGCGCTCCGGTGCTTCCGGCCTGCACGGGCACCACCGTCGCGCCCGCTGTTGTCCGTGCCGATCCGTCCTCCAGAACGTCAGCGAGCTGCCCTATGGTCGGCTGCTCGAACAGCACCGACAGGCGAAGCCGTTGCCCCGTCAGCTGCTCGATGCGGCCGGCGAGCTGCGCAGCCAGCAGCGAGTGCCCGCCGAGATCGAAGAAATTGTCGGTGATCCCGACCGGGGACAAGCCCAGCAGCTCTTCCCAGATCTTGACCAGCTGCTCTTGCAGAAGCTGGCGCGCCGGCTGGTACTCCGTCCTGCCGCGCCGCTCGCCGGGACCAACAGGCGGAAGGCTACGACGGTCGGCCTTGCCGCTGGGAAGCCGCGGCAGCCGGTCCATCTGAACGATGACCGCGGGCTGAAGGTAGCGCGGCAGCTTCAGATCGAGGTGGCTACGCAGCCGGTCCTGAGATAGCTCGGGCCCTCGCCCGGCTATGTAGGCGACGAGTTCCTTCCGCGCGTCCTCGCCCTGCGCGACCACTACCGCCTCGGCCACGCCGGGGTGCTCCATGAGGGCTGCTTCGACCTCTCCCAGCTCTATCCGGTAGCCGCGGATCTTGACCTGATCATCCTGCCGGCCGACGTACTCGAAACGGCCATCGGGCAGTTGACGCGCCAGATCGCCCGTCCTGTACAGGCGTGCTCTCGAGCCACCCACGAATGGGTCCGCGATGAATCGCTCCGCCGTCAGCTCCGCCCGATTGAGATACCCGCGCGCGAGCAAATCGCCGCCGATGTGCAACTCGCCGATGACTCCCGGCGGGACCGGATGACCGCGCCGGTCGAGAACGCACACGCGCCGACCGGGGAGCGGGTGCCCGATCGTTATGCGGTCGCCGTCGGCGCCTGCGTCCCCGAGCGTGGCCGTGATCGTGGTCTCGGTCGGGCCGTAGGCATTGACGAGGCGCACGCCGCTGAGGCCGAGCTCGCCCCACTGCCTGACGGTCTGGCGATCGAGCCTGTCGCCGCCGATTATCACCAGCCGGAGCTTCAGTCCTCGCAACTCATGCGGCCGCTCCGCCCACGCCCGCACGGCCTGCTGCCAGTATGCGGGCGGCAGGTTCATGACCGTGACCTGCTCGGACTGCAGCACCTCGAGGAGCTCCCGCGGCGACCAGATGTCTGGCCCGCGCATGACCAGCCGTGCCCCGGTCATCAGCGTGGGAATGATCTGTTCGAGGGAGGCGTCAAAGCCGTGGTTGCTGAACTGCAGCACGCGGTCGCCCGGGCCGAGTTCGTACTCGCGGATCATCGCCTGGCAGTGCGCTGCCAGAGTGCCCCGTTCGACCATGACGCCTTTCGGCCGGCCGGTAGAACCCGACGTGTAGATCACGTAGCCGAGCTGGTCGCTCGCTGCCTGCCCCTCCACGTCGTCCTCACTCTGCCGCCGTAGCTGCAGGTCGCCATCCAGGTGCAGGAGTCGTACCTCGGTGCCGGCGAGCTTGTCGTCCAGGCTGTGGGGGCAGATCAGTACGGGCATTCCCGAATCACGCGTCATGAAGTTGAGTCGATCCGCCGGGGCGTCTGGCTCCAGCGGAACGTAGGCTGCCCCGGCCCGAGCGATCCCCAGCATGGCGACCACCTGATCGGCCGAGCGCTCCAGGCACACGCCGACAGCGACCTCCGGGCCAGCCCCGATACGCCTGAGATACCGAGCGAGCTGGTTGGACCGGCTGTTCAGCTGTCGGTAGCTCAGTTGGTTGGCACCACACACGACGGCGACTGCGTTCGGATCCGACTTCCCCTGTTCGCCGATGGCGTGCTCGATCGCGTCGACCGGTGATGCTGGTTGCGCCTCGTTCCAAGCCTCGAAGAACGCCGTGTTCTCGGCCGGCGTGAGCAGCTGCAGGTCAGCTACCTCGCGGGACGGTGCGGTCACCATGCCGGTCAGGATCATCCGCCAGTGCTCGATCATTCTCGTGACCGTCTGCCGCTGGAACAGGTCTGCGTTGTACACGACCCGCCCGCACAGGTCAGGCGCCTGCGTGTCCACCTCGAAGCTGAGGTCAAACCTCGCGGCTGGGGGCTGTGCCTCGGTCCGGCTGATCGCCCAGCTACCCCGCTCGACGGCCGAGCGGCGGCGGTCGCAAGAGAGCAGCACCTGCACCAGCGGCGGCCGGCCCGGCACGCGCTCTGGCCCGACCGCCTGGACGACCGTCTCGAGTGGCGTGCCGGCGTAGCCGCGGGTCCGCTCCGCAGCAGCACGCAAGCGTTTAAGCAGTTCCCGGGTCGTGGGCTGCTCGCTGAGGTCCGCCCTGATCACGCTCACGTTCCCGAAGCAACCCACAGCCCGGTTCAGCTCGGGTCGCGTGCGCGTCGATGCGGCGATGCCGAAGAGCAAGTCCTCCTGCCCGGTGTACCGGTGGAGCAGCACAGCCAGGCCCGCGGTCAGTGACTCCCGCAAGCCCGCTCCTTCGGGTGCGCCGAGCTCGCGCAGGCCGGTGCAGAGGCGCAGGCCGAGGGCGAACTCAGTTACCTCGCTCTGGTGTCCTGGCGATCCTTCCCTCTGGCGATCGGTTGGCAGGTCCAGGACGGTCGGCGCGCCGCGGAGATAGTCCTTCCAGAAGTCGAGCTGCGACGAGACCTCTTCTTGTTGTTGCTGGCGATCCCGCTGCCAGTTCGCGTACGCCGCGTACTGGCATCCGGCGTCTTCCAGTCGAGCTGAGCTGCCGCGAACCCTTGCCCGGTAGAGCTCCTGCAGTTCCGGCAGGAAAATGTCCGTCACCGACGCGGCGTCGGCGATCATGGGATGAACGGTGACGACCAGGCGATGGTCCTGCTCGCCTAGCCGGATCAGCAATGCCCGTACCAGCGGCCCGGAAGCCAGCTCGAATGGCTGGCTGGCGGCGTCATCCGCCAGTTCCAGTGCCTGCTTCCGCCGAACTTCCTGCGACAACTCCGTCAAGTCGACGACTGACCAAGCGCAATCGCTGCGTTCGCGCACGAGTTGTACGGGCTTTCCCTCGCGCTCAGGGAATACTGTGCGCCAGATCTCGTGACGTTTGATAAACGCCCGGATGCTGTCCTCAAGAGGTGCCACATCCAGCGGTTCTCGAATGACGACAGTCCAGCACTCGTTGTCGGCCGGCGCATCGGGCATCAGCTGCTGAGCAAGCCATAGTTGTCGCTGCTCAAAGGACAGCGGTGCGGTGCGTCCCCCGTTCGCACTTCCCCCCACGACCATCTGCTCCCCGGCTTTATGTCCCTCCGCTGAGTATCGCCGTTTAGCCTCACGGTACATGCATGCCAAATTGCCACTGCGCCCTACCCTGGCCTCTGCCCGGCAAAGGGACTTCTTATAGGCTTGAGCCATCGTCGCTAAGACGTCGGGGGCTCGCCTACATTGACAAGCACGGATAGCGTGGGCGTTCCCGCGCGACCAGACGTACTATCTCCCGCCGGGCCGGCAACTGACGTTGTCGTCCCCTCGTGGCGACGCAATCAGGAGATCCTCCGTAATGTCGCTACGCTCGTCGGCACGACGGGTGTCACCGCTCTCCTCGGCCTCGCATTCTGGGCCGTCGCAGCGCATTTGTTCTCTCAGGAAGCCATAGGTTATGCGGCTGCCACGACCTCCGCCATTACCCTGCTCGGAGAGATCGGCATGTTCGGGCTAGGAACACTCTTGAACGCCGAGCTTCCCAGGCAGCGGGCCCGGGCTAGTCTCGTTTCGGCGTCAATGCTTACGGCTGGTGTTGCGTCACTGCTGATCGGGCTGGCTTTCGTGCTGGCAGCGCCCCACGTGAGCGTGACACTCAAGAATTCGAGTGGGACGCTCATTGGCGGGCTGATTTTCACCGCCGGCGTCATACTTACCGCCACGACGTTCGTGTTCGATGCAGCCACCATCGGCCTGCTGCGTGGCGGTTTGCAGCTGACCCGCAACTTCGGCTTCGCCGCTGCGAAGCTTGTCATGTTGCCCGTGGCTGCGTATGTCATCGGCGACCAGTTCGGCACGGCGATCGCCCTGGCCTGGGTGGCGGGCACGGCGGCCTCGGTAATCCCTGTCGCGGCCTGGCTCTGGTGGAGAGGCTCGCATATCTTCGCGCGGCCAGACTGGCACGTGCTTCGCAGCATGGGCAGGGCCGTCGCGGCCCATAACTGGTTCAATATCGCGGCGACCGCGCCCACTCTGCTGGCCCCTGTACTGGTCGCCGTAGTTGTTTCGCCGTCAGCCAACGGTGCGTTCTATGCGGGGTGGGTGATGGCTGGCATCCTCTTCATCCTGCCGACTCACCTGTCAACGGTGCTGGTCGCGGCGGCTGCCACTGATCTGCGCGCATTGTCCAGTAAGCTGCGCTTTACGCTGACAGTATCGTTTGTTCTCGGAGTTCCCGGGATGGTCGCGCTTGGTCTCGGTGGCCATATAGCGCTGAGCATCTTCGGAAGGAGTTACGCCCAAGATGCAACGCTGCCGCTGTCGCTGCTCGTTCTCGCCTACGTCCCGATGATCCCGCGTACGCACTACGTCGCGATCTGCCGGACTCTTGACAAGGTAGCGCGCGCAGCCGCGTTTTCAACCGGAGTCGGTTTCATGGAGCTGGCCGCTATTGTGCTGGGGGCCAAGTGGGACGGCTTGGTAGGGCTATCCGTGATGCTTGTGGCAGTCAGATACCTGACGGGCGCCGCCGTTACCCCGGCGGTACTTCAATCAGCGCTCGGCCGCGGACGTCACCGCCGGATGAAATGCGATCGAGTCCAGTGATCTGCTGGATTCGACCATTATCGCTTTACTTAGCATCATTCGCTTGCCTACCGGAAGTCAAGATTATGTAACCTCTCGGCGCTTCGGCGAGTCGAACTAGCAATAGCGCCTCACGTAGCGTCGGATATTGCTGGTGTTATCACCTCTCCCAGGGGGGCTGGGCGAGGACCTTGCTATCGGGGAAGCGTGTCTACCATTTTCCAAGGCCAGCGTCGTTGAGGCTGCCCAATTGACCGCGCCAGCATCTCTGCCGAGGCTTGAGTCGCGCACGCTTAGCGTGGACGGCTTATGCGCGATGAAGATCATGGAGGTTGAACTTTCTGAGCCTCTACCCGCTGTCATCTTCGATGGCATATATCGGCGGCTCTGGGTACTTGCCCGCCTGCATAGCGAGCCGATCGGGACTTGCACGATCGAGCTGGACGCCGGTGAACTCAGTTCCGAGCACTTCGGCGAGATCCTCTGGCGTGAGTTCGGGGATGTGATAGCGGAGCGGTTCGCTGCGGCCGGCCTGCCGGCACCGAGCTCACTGAGCCCCGGCGCCCTCCGCGTGGACCCCGATCTGTGGCCGTTCCTTCAGGCCCGGTCCAAGGTCCTCGAGGCGCCGCCCTTCGTCAGCGTCGTCGTCTGCACTTACAACCGGCCAGACCGGCTGCGAGCCTGCCTACAGCACCTGGGACTGCAGCAATACCCAGCGTTTGAGGTCATCGTCGTCGACAACTGCCCGAAGACCGATGCGGTGCGGGACCATGTCGCGGCGCTGAGCGATCCGCGGTACCACTACGTTGTCGAGCCGCGGATTGGCCTGTCCCGTGCGCGCAACACGGGAGTAGCGGCGGCCGCCGGTGACGTCGTGGCCTTCCTGGATGACGACGAAGAGCCAGACGCCTTCTGGCTCGCCGCGCTCGCGGGCGGCTTCGCGCGCGGCGACGACATCGGCTGCGTCACGGGGTTGATACTGCCAGCCTGCCTGGACACCGCTGCTCAGGTCCGGTTCGAGGAGCTCGGCGGGCACAGCAAGGGCCGGGGCTTCAAACCCGCCGTGTTCTCGCGCCGTGGCCCGCAAAGTCCGCTGTACCCGAAGCCCCCGTTCGGTGCCGGGGGCAACATGGCTTTCCGCCGCGAGGTTCTCTCGAGGATCGGCCGTTTCGACACGGCTCTCGGCGCTGGGACTCCGGCCCTGGCCGCCGAGGACACGCTGGCACTCGCCCTCGTCATGCTCACCGGCCGCTCGATCGCCTACGAGCCTGCCGCCTTCGTCCGTCACCATCACCACCGGAACTTCAGGGGCCTGGCCAGGCAGCTGCACGGGTACACGGTGGGGCTGACCGCTTACTACACCGCCGTGATACGCCGGCGTCCGTGGGTTCTCATCAGCCTCGTGTGGCTGCTACCCGTTGCCATTCGCGCCGCACGTCTGAAGGCGGCTGGTCCCTCGCTCAGCCTCGTGCCCGAACTGGCCAAGACATCGAGCCGTGGGATCCTCGTCGGGCCCGCCGCTTACCTGAGAGGCATTGTCAGAAATGTATCGCTCAGCACACGGCGGCCCTAGCACAACAGCAGGTGCGCTTAGCACCGGCGCCCGCACTCAGGCGCAAGGTGTGCCGATACTGATGTACCACAGCGTTGCCACCCGCGCCGCCCAGCGTTTTGCGCGTTTCGTGGTCCGGCCAGCGGACTTTGCCGGTCAGATGGACCATCTGGCCGCCGAAGGGTATCAGCCCTTGAGCGCGGCCGATCTTGTCCGCAGGCGTGCCGCCGGCGAGCTCCCGGCCAGGCCGGTTGTACTCACCTTCGACGACGCGTTTACCGACTTTGAGACCGTGGTGATGCCGATATTGCAGAAGCACGGATTCCCGGCCACCCTGTACGTCCCGACCGCGTACGTGGGCCGCACCGCCTCCTGGCTTCGTGACTGCGACGAGGACCGGCGGCCTGTCCTCTCGTGGCGCGCGCTTGGAGACATTGTCTCGGCGGGCATCGAAGTGTCTTCGCATAGCCACACCCATCCGCAGCTCGACCGCATGGCGCTTCCATTGGTCGAGGACGAGGTACGGAGGTCGGGCGAGACGCTGGAGGATTTCCTTGGCGTGCCGGTTGAGGGCTTCGCGTACCCGTTCGGGTACTGGAATCGGGACGTTCGCTCCACCGTGGCCGCCGCGGGGTACTCCTACGCGTGCGCGGTGGGCGAGCTCGCGGCCACAGCTGCAGCGGACACGCTGACGCTGCCGCGAGTGACCGTGGCCGGTGGATTGGGCGTGGACAGTTTCAGCCGGCTTCTCGCCGTTCGCCCGACTCCAGCCGCTCGGCTGTCTTCGGAGATCAAGCGGTGGGCCTGGCAAGCCATGCGCCGGCACATCCGGTCTGTGGGCGGCGATGCGCAGCCCGCGCAAGACCCTGCAGATGCAGGTGACGTGGCCGAAGGCTGACCGCGAGATTCTCGCCGGGATCTAGCCTCCGATTGGGCCGTGGATACCTATGGTCGGCTTCTTGGCGACGGCGGTTTGCCCGCTAGCGAGGTAGGTGGTGGCCGCGGTCCGGAATGCGGCCACGGCGCTCGGGTTCCCCTCCAGCCGCCAGTCCTGGTGGTAGATCCCGTCACTCTGCGCCTGGTCGTACCAGACGAATCCGAGCAAGTGGGCGCTCCTGACGCCCGCGAACAGCCCGGGGATGCTCGAGGCCTGGCCGGCTACCGGGCCGATCGCTGTCTCGCCGATGAGAATGGGCTTGTTAGTGAGCTGCCGCAGGGCGGCGATGCTAGGTCCGAAGACCCCGCTGAAAGTGCTGCCAGCAGAGTAGTAGTACGCGTCGAAGGCCACCCAGTTCACGTAGTCGGGGCCGGGCCAGTAATCGGCGATCGGTCCCTCGCCCGAGCCGACCGAGTTGACTGTCCATAGCCACGTGACGTTGTCGGCGCCCACCTGGCGGAACACATTGACGACGTGCCGCCACGCCCGGACAAAGGCCGCAGGCTGGGTGTGCGTCCATCCCCAGGGGTACCAGTTGCCGTTCATTTCGTGGCCAAAGCTGATGATCACCGGATGGCCGAAGGCCTTGACCGACTGCGCGTAAGACCTCAGGAATGCGTCCTGCTGGCCAGCAGCGATAGAGGCACACGAGGCACTCGTGGGGTCGAGGTCGATGAGCACTGTCGCGCCGTGCTGCAGTGCAGTCTGGGCGAACGGGGTGCTAAATGGCTCACCCCAGCTGCTGAACAGCATGACGATGTTGGGCTGCCGGCCGACCGCCTGGGCGAAGTCCTCGACCTGCGCGTACTGGCCGACCGATGTGTCGCTGCCTTCGTAGACACCCAGATAGCTGGACGCGGTGGCCGGCAGGCTCGCTCGCACGACCTTCGGCACCGGCGCCCGGGACGCGGCGCTCGCCACCTTGGTGCCGTCGGCGGTCTGCTGCGCTGCGGCTGTGCCCTCGGCAGCCAGCCGATAGTGGTACTTCATGCTGGCCAGGGCGATCGCCGCCGCCGCGACCACGGTAAAGACCGTGACAGCGATCATGATCGTGGTCCTCAAGCGGTTCCTCATCCTCTACTCACTCTCCGGGCGAATAGGGTCCACGCGACTGGGGCCATGTAGAGAAGGCCGAACAAGAAGATGACGAGGAACTGGTCGCTCCGGAACTGATAGGTGCGCAGCGCCGCAGCACCAAACCAGACAATCCCCGTTCCGCAGTTCCACACGATCAGCGCGGCCCAGAGCCGGCGCACGGGAGACACGCTGGACCCCGTCGGCTGCCACGCCATGACCTTCCCGCGAAAGTGATCCCAGATCGCCAGGGCGTGCGACCAGGAACGGACGACCTCCAGAGCCCAGGTCGCCAGGCCGAAGTCTGACCTGTGCCAGACCGGGTAAAGCACCACGCCGTTGATGACCGCTGGTGCCAGCACGAGATAGTCCTGCAAGGCAATGTCCCGCGGGATGAAGGCCAGCATCCCGATGGCAACCAGTGGCACCACGAACTGCAGAAGCGCCGTGAACAGGTAGTACAAGAACCCAGACAGGTACGCAGCCCGGGCCCTCGCTGACATCGGCACCTTCCACAACCGGCGCAGCGGGGTCGTGCTGCCCAGGCACCACCGGTATTGCTGATGGGCGAACGCGTCCACCGTCGTTGGCGAGGAGCCGGTGGCCAGGTTCACCGGTACGTACTTCAGCGACCAGCCCTCGCTGATGACGTCGAGCCCGGTGTGCACGTCCTCTGCGTAAGCGATCAGCGCGGGCCCTCCCGCAGCCTGGATCGCCTTCCGCCGGTACACCGCGCACGATCCCACGCAGACCGCCGCGCCGAAGGAGTCCCGCGAGGTCTGCATCGACCGGTAGAACACCTCCTGCATCGGCCCGGCTGCGCGCTCTACCCAGGTATGGCCCGAGTCGGGACGGAAGAACTGCGGCGTCTGCACGATCCCGATCTTCGGGTCGTCGAAGTACGGCAGCGTCTCGGCAAGGAAGTCGCGGCGCGGCGCGAAGTCCGCGTCGAGAATCACGAAGAACTCGCCCCGGGTCCGTTCGAAGGCGTACCGCAGGTTGCCGGCCTTCTTCATCCAGCCGCGATTTTCGCGGACCTTGTACGTGAAACCGAAGTCCCGCGCCAGTTCCCGCGCGCCCGGGTCGGCCTTGTCATCGAGTACGAAGGCGACGGCGTCACCTGGGTAGGCACGCAGCAACTCATGTACATATGTCCAGGTGTTGGTCAGCAACTCCAGCGGCTCACCACAGATCGGCAGGAAGATGTCCACATCCGGGTGGAAGCGCGGTTGCCACGCACGCACCTTGGCGGAGTGTGCTGCGAGGTTGAAGTCGCGCCCTGCGAAGTTCGAGATCAGCGAGATCGTCAGGTAGATGACCGTGAAAGCCGTCCACGGCACTAGGACCCAGGTCCGGTACCGCGCTTCCATCATCGCCTGGCTGACGACGATAGAGCTGTAACCGATCAGCACTACCAGCGTCAGGTAACCGAGGTTCCGGTCCACATAGCTTGTTTTCTCTGCGGCCGTGGGCGGACTCGGTAGCAGGCCGCCGCCCGCAGAGATCCCGGGCCGGGTGCGCGGCCTGGGCGACGTTCCCGGCCCTGCGCCAGTTACCGAACCCGGCACTCCCGCCACCGTCACCGAAACCTCCGCTCCACCCGACACCTGCATGCCTAGCGACCGCGTGCCAGCAGCCAGATCGTGAACCAGCCCACCGCGCCATCCGGATCACGCCAGGGGATGCGAGCCGCAACGCGATAGCCGGCGCGCTCAAGGCCAGCCGGGGTGCCCCCGATGGACTCCTGAATCGAACCTGGGGGGATGCCAGTACCGGTGTCGGTCTCAACCATCCACAGGCGGTGGCTCTCGATCATGAGTGAGATGGCGACCGGCGAGTACGCGTACGAGGTCATGATGTCCGGCTGGATGCCGCGGTGGTTCAGGTAGTAATAGGTGACCATCTGATCGCCACCCTGCATCATGATCGGACCCTTGGCGGGCAGGTCACGTTCCACCGCAGCGAGCAGCGGCGTCGAGTTCGGCCAGAAGCCGTACCAGCCGCTGGCCTGGTCAAAGCCAAGCAGCGCGGTGAAGATGGCCGCCGCGAGGCCAACCCGCCAGCCCTTTGCCGCACTTACCACAGTGGCCTTTGACAGCGCGTAGCCAGCGACCATGGCGCCGAACCACATGCCGAACACGACATGCTTGTACAGCGAGACCGTGGTGTGGTCGTACGCCTGAAACGCCGGTGCAAGCAGCACAGCAAGGACCAGTACAACGCACAGCAGCGGCCTCCGGCCCGCGCGTTCCCGCCGAGCCAGCACCACCCCGACTATGCCCACGGCCAGCACCATGGCGACCAATGGCGCCGCGGTCCACAGCACCACTGGCCAGGAAGCGCTGCCCGCAGCACGCTGCGTGGTCGTAGTGCTGACCGCGGTCACCGATACCTGTCCGCCCAGGAGGAACAGGGCTGGCGCACCAATGGCCACCGCGTAGCTGACGAGCCGGCAACCGCGCGCCACCGCCAGCGCCCAGCTCGTCGGCGCGGTAAGAACCACCAGGGCCACGATTACGGGGCTCCACAGTGCTGTCACCCACTTCGTGGCGTCCGCCAGCACCATCACGACCGCCGCGAGGAAGATCCAGGCCTCACTGCCACGGCCACGCGCCGCCCGTACCGCCAGCCATGACGCGAGCGCCATCAGGAAGATCGCCATCGGGTCGTAGGTTGCCCACGCGCCCATGTCTGCTGTCGGGCCGACCGCAACGAACATCGCGGCACCGAGCAGGGCCGCCCTGCGGCCGAAGAGCTGGCTGGCGGTCGCGTACAGCAACACCGTGGCCGCCAGCATGAACACGAGTGACAGCAGGCGTGCACCGGCCAGCCCGCCGACGGAATCCGCCAGCGCCCCGAGCGGCGGGTATATCTGCGGGGATCCGGACAGGTAGTAGGCCGGCAGCGGAGTGCCATGCAGCCAGTGCTGCCACTCCATGTGGCCGTACCAGAGGTACTCAGCCTCGTCCTCAAACGCCGTGTTCGACCACACCAGCCGCAAGGCCAGACCGGCTTGTAGCACCAAGATGACCAGCAGGCCTAGTCGGTAGCTGTGCCGCCAGCCGCTGCCGCGGGGTTCGTCGTCTGCCGTAACGAGCCGGGAGTCCGCCGGACTGGTGATTGTTTCTGCTGGCCCGGCCAACACCGGAATGGCGCCGGGTGAACCTGGCGCTTCATACTCAGGCAGCGTCTCGGTCCCGGCGAGAGCCAGTGCTTCCGGGAGTTGGACCGCAGCAGGGCCAGCACCGCGCGTGTCGGACGACTGCGGCGCGTGGCCGTCAGTTGCTCTCAAGCGCGTACCCTCCCCGGATCTAACTCAGTCGGTCGTATGAATGTCGATAGGGCT
>JASIGS010000110.1 GCA_030052355.1 Streptosporangiaceae bacterium
ACGGCCACCTGGGTGCTGCCCCCCACGCGCGCACTGTGGATCCCGGCCGGAGTGCGGCACGAGACGCTGTCCGCTGGCGCGGCGACCATGCGCTCGGCGTACGTGCGGCCCGCCATGTGCCCGATCGAGTGGGCCGAGCCCACGCCGGTTTCGGCCAGCCCGTTGCTGGCGGAGCTCATCGGCTACCTGGAACGTCGTGAGCTAGACACCGACCAGCGGGCGCACGCCGAGTCCGTCCTCGTGGACCTGCTCCAGCCCGTGGCGATGACCACCATCGAGGTGCGCATGCCGGCCGACGAGCGAGCCAGGCAGGTCGCCGACCTGATGGCCGCCAACCCGGCCGACGCCAAAACGCTGGCCGAGTGGGGCCGCGAGATCGGCGCCAGTGAGCGGACGCTGGCGAGGGCATTCCTCGCCGGGACGGGCGTCAGCTTCGGCCGGTGGCGGACGCTGCTGCGGGTGCAGGCGGCCCTCGTGGCGCTGGCCGACGGTCAGCCCGTTGGCAACGTGGCGCGGCACGTTGGCTACGAGTCGGACAGTGCCTTCGTGGCCGCGTTCCGGCGGGAGACCGGAGTGACGCCCGCGGCGTACTTCCGCGGAAGCGCCACCTCGGTGCCGGCCTGACCGGCTGGGTGCCGGCCGGAAACGGCGGGCGACACTCAAGCGCCAGCCAGGGCGTCCGATGCCTTCTGCGCTATCCGCCGCGAGCTTAGGATTGGCACGTCTTGGCGGGTGAAAATGCTGCGTGCCCAATTGGGGCGTTGTCGTCTTCTCGTGGTTGCGTGCGTCGTAATGCTGTCGGCCGGGTGTGCCAGCAGTTCGGCTGACCAGGCGCGCACAACGGTTCACGACGTGGACTCCGCAGGGTGTTTCCTGGGCAAGTACCACCTGGCGGCGAGTGAGTCCGCCGCCAGGCCCGGCGAGCTAGTGACCCTGTCGCAGCAGGGAGTTCGCGGGCTGACCGCGGCAAGTATCGACAGCTGGGGCCTTCTGGGAAACGTTATCGGCGGGCGCTTCGTCGCGTTGTGGAACCTGGCAGCCATAACGCAGAGTGTTGGGCGCACGCCGAACGTCCGCGTTGGGTCGAGCACGGCACTCGCTGGCGTCGGCCTGCCAAATCGGCCGTTTCAAGTTGAGGTGCCCAGCGTGGCGTCAGGGCATTACCTGATCCAGTTCGGCTTTACGGTGTCCGGCCCGGTCAGAAGCCGGAACTACACGCTTTGCACGCCCATCGAGGTTGCGGGCTAGCGGTCAGGCGGTGATGAGGACGATGCCCAGTGCCGCAAGAACGAGGCCCGCGTGCTGCACGCGGTGCATCCGCTCGCCCAGCGCAAGGCGGGCCAGCAGCACGGTGACCCCGGGGTAGAGCGCGGTCAGCACGACGGCGGGACCGTACAGCCCGGCACGGGTGGCCAGCACGTAGCAGACGTTGGCGCCAGCGTCGAGCGCGCCTGCCCCGAGTGCGGCGGCGAACAGCGGCCAGCCTGCTCGCCAGCTGACCGGACCAGCCTTCATGACGCCGGCTGCGGCCAGGTAGATGACGAGGCCCGCGCAGCGTGAGGCCAGTGACGGCCACAGTGCACCGGTCTCGCCGCCGTTCCTGATGAACAAGAAGAACAGGCCGAAGGCAGCTCCGCTCGCGACTCCGTAGAGCACGCCGCGAGCGCGGGCACGCCAGGCCGTCCCGGTTGTTCCTGCCCACGCCCGGGGCTCGACCGATCCCGCGGGGCCGTGGCCGTCCGTCGCGGTCGGCGCGGTGGCGCCGGAACTGACGAGGACGGTTGCCGCAAGGCACAGCAGCGCTCCGGCGTAGACCGTGGCGCCGGGCCGCTCGCCTTGGACGAGCGACACTCCCACCGGGAGCACGGTCGACACCAGAGCGGAGACCGGCGAGACCACGCTCATCGGGCCTGCGGCCAGCCCCGCGTAGAAGAACATCAGGCCGACACCGCCGACAGCACCCGCGGCCAGTCCCCATTCGAGGCCGCCCGCTCGCAGCGGGCTGCCGGTCAGCAGCGCCGCCGGCACGAGAACGGCCACTCCGGCCACCCCGGTCGTCAGCAAGACCGCCATCAGGGCGGCACGACGTGTCGCCGCGCCGCCGAGAAAGTCCGCGCTACCGTAGAGCACCGCCGCGCCGAGGGCGAATACGATCAGCACGAGACACTCCGGTCGGTAGGATGGTCTACTTAGTTCAGTATACCGACCGGAGGCAGGCTTGTCTTGCGGGCGGTGCCCGATGACCTGCGAGAGCTGGGAAGGCGGCCGCCATGGCCGACGACATAGAGCCAGCCGGCCTCAGCGGCGCGCTGGCCCGGACCGTCGCGGCGCTCCGGGCTGAGCGCGGCTGGTCGCTCGACAACCTCGCCGGACGCTCTGGCGTCAGCAAGGGCGTACTCGTCGCGGTGGAGCAGGGCCGGTCCAATCCCAACCTCGCCACTCTCGCCCGGATCGCAGACGCCTTCGGCGTCCCTGTCACGCGGCTGCTCGAAGGCGCCGATGAGAGCGTCGTCCGGGTCAGCGGGCCCGCGGGAGCCCGGATCCTGTGGCATGGCCACGCCGGCGGGACCGGCACGATCATCGCGGCGACGCCGCCGCCATGGGCCGCCGAGCTGTGGCGGTGGACGCTGGGGCCGGGCGACGCGTTCGGCGGGGACGCCCACGCCGCAGCCACGCGCGAGCTGGCCTGGGTCGAATCCGGGCGGCTGACACTGACCGTCGCGGGCCAGCGTTACGAGCTCGGAGCCGGTGAGTGCGCCAGGTTCCCGGGAGATCTGGCCCACGGCTACGCCAACGAGGGCGTGCAGCAGACGGTGCTGACCATGGTGGTCGTCGTCCCCCCGGCCGCCGGATGATCAAGCCATCCGGGCTCTGAAACAGACGTTGTAGCACTTCGGCGGGCGCAAAACGGTAGAAGCCGGGCACGGTTCTGGGGCGAACTGCCACAACGTACTCGCACCAGGCTGGAGGCGGCCGCGGTCAACGCAGGCAGGATTCATACGCAACCACCACGTTCCCGGCATCGTGAGCAGTCCTAACCGCGAGCTGCGGACTCCGATTGTGATCTCGTCT
>JASIGS010000111.1 GCA_030052355.1 Streptosporangiaceae bacterium
CCCGCGCCGAGCTTGCCGTTGGTCAGCGGCGCGACCAGCTCGGCGGTCTTGGTGTGCTCCGTAACCAGGCAGGTCGTGCTCGACGTACAGGCGATGGCGCTGCCGCCGGTGCCGGTGCCCTTGACCTTCGCCAGGACCTTGCCTGACGCGGACAGTTTCACGATCAGCGCGGTGGACGCGGCCTCGGTTCCCTCCCAGCCGACGGCGTAGCAAGCCTTGGCTCCGGCGCACGCGATGGCATTTATCGCGATGATGCCAGCCGACGGCAGCGGGATCTTCGCGGTCACCTTCATGGCCGCGCCCGACACCTTCACGCTAGCGAAGGTGTCGTCGATAGTCGCGAGGCAGGTTGTCGTGGTAGGGCAGGCGAGCGCTTCCGGGATCAGGTTGGCCAGGCCGCCAGACCACACCTTGACTGTCCCGGTCGCAGCGTTGATCGCGACGCTCTTGCCGTTGTCGGAGACCGCACTCACGCCGACGGCAACGCACGCGGTCGCGGTCGGGCACGCGACGGCATAAAGATTGGCTACACCCGGTGCGCTCGCGGCCCCACCGGCCTGCGACGTCGCGGTTGCCGACGCCGGAACCGCCGCGCCGAGCGCGCACAGTCCCGCCGTCACGGCCAGCGCCGCGATACTCATCCGGATTCTTGCAGCACAAAACACAGCCCACTCCCTCCCCTAGTGGGTCGCCCGGCCATGAGGCTGGGCCCGCGCCGCAGTTCGGCGCGGTTTACGCATTGTCGCTGCAAAGGCGTCACGTGAGTGTCACATAGGAGAAAACTTGGCAAACATCGCGCTCTCGTTCTGAACGCCATTTCCGGACGCTATGTCATACTTTGGGGATGACGCTGACGACCCGGATGCTCACGCCGGAGACCTGGGACGACTTCGCCGCGCTCGTCGAGGCCAACAACGGCGTCTGGGGTGGTTGCTGGTGCATCGGATTCCACCCGGAGGGCGTCGGCCACGGGCGGGAAGGAAACCGGGAGCTGAAGCGTCAGCATGTGACGCGCGGAACGGTCCACCAGGTACTCGTCTGCGACGGTGAGCGCTGCGTCGGCTGGTGCCAGTTCGGACCACCCGCCGAGGTGGCTACCATCAAAAACCGCAAGGCCTACGAGAAGGACCTGGGAGAGTTGCCGGACTGGCGGATCGGCTGCATCTTCACCAACGCGAAGGACGGCGGCAAGGGCCGTAGGAACGTTGCGGGTGCTCAGTCCTCACTCGCGTACGACAGCTAGCTGAGACCGGCGAGACCTGGTCTAGGCCGCGGCGCCGTAGAGCTTGTGCAGGATCGAGGTGAGGCCAGCGGCCGTCAGCGCGCCGATGTTGACGCCGAGGATCCGCTTGCCGGTAGCCGAGATGAAGAAGGTGACGGGCAGGCCCGGCACGCCGTACCTGGCCGCCACCACCCCGTCGACATCTGACACCACCTGGTAGGTGATGCCGTACTTGCTGATGAACTTCAGGGCGGCGCCCTGCTCGTCCTCGGTGTCCACACCCAGGAACCGGACCTTGCTCCCTACGGCAGCGGCGACCTTCGCGACGGCCGGGGACTCCTGCCTGCAGACGCTGCAGTAGGAAGCCCAGAAATTCAGCACGATGGGGCGGCCCGCCAGCGCGCTCAGCCGCAGGTCCCCGTGGTGGTCGAGCAAAGGGAGCTCGAACTGAGGCGCCGGGGAGTTCTCGGTGGTGAAGCCGATCTGATCCGCGTTCGCCTCGCTCGTGCGCGGCTTCCCGGCCAGGGCGCCGGACAAGAGCACGTAGACGAGCGGCAGCACTACGGTGATGCTCACCGCCACCAGCAGCCACCTTCGCTGCCTGGCTGACAGCAACTTCATGCCTCCGCCCTTCCCAGCGCGACGAGGCTGCGTCGACGATACCTTTTCCGCCGGCGGCACTGGTAGTTCTCACGGCCAGCTTCCACCCGAGGAGGCCAGGACGTGGCTGACCATCGCCGTGGCCCCGGCGTGAGCATCGCCCCATCGGGATCGCGCGAAACGGACGCTGGTACCAAGCCGACAGGCAACCGCCGGGGGAGTTGCCTACGCTCATGCTGTGAGCCAGTCGCACTGCGGCGCCCGAGCCTTGGCCAGCAGCACAGTCGGTCGGCAGTGGGGCGCCGTGGATGACTGATAGCTGCGACAGTTACGTGCATAACCTGAACACCTTCTACGCAGATCCGGGGCTGCTGCTGGCTCGGCAGAGTTCGCCGGCTGCGGGATCAGCCGCTGAGGACTTTGCGGACTGGTTGCTTGCCCTGCTCGGCAGCTGTGCAGGTCTCGATGTCCTCGACGCGGGTGCAGGGGTGGGTCGTTTCACGACGAGGCTGGCGCGACTCGCGGACGGGCCCGGCTCGGTCGTCGCATTAGACCTTTTCCGTTCGATGCTCGAGGCCATCTACAGCAGAGTCCGCCCCACGCCGCGGCTAGCGCTGGTCAACGGGGACATTAACCACCTGCCGTTCCGGGAGGGCATGTTCGACCTGGTGTTTGCCAACCACGTCCTTTACCACCTGCGCGACATCGCACGTGGTCTTGATGAGCTTGCGCGCGTGCTGAGACCATCGGGCAGGTTTGTCGCTACTACCAATGCTGGCGACGCACACGTACCGGTTATCAGGCTGCACCGCGAGATCGCCGCGCTAGCAGGACATGACCCTGAAGCTGATGCATCGCCGTTCTCACTAGAAAATGGCGCTGCGATCCTGGCTGCTCACTTTGCTCACGTCGAGACCCACGTCTTTGTCTCCGCCACTCGCTACGCCTCGGCGCGGACACTGGTCGACGCGTACGCCACCACAGGCCGCTGTCGGCTTATCGCGGAAGCGATCGGCCAGGCCACAGTTCTTGACCTCGCCAGCACGGTGGCGTCGAGGTGGTTCGACAGCTGCCCTGACGGACTCTGGGGTGAGGTTCGGATGGCGGCGTTCATCTGCACGCCCGCAAGGCCGGCCGCGAGTCTGCGCGGCCTCGCTCACCGGAGCACACGCAGCAGACCGGACCTGCGGTGCTAACAACGACGAACCTTCGCGAACAGACCCAGCGGTAACGGTGAGTGAACTTTCGTAACTGCGTTGAACCGTTCCGCTATCGGGTGCGTGCCACGTGCTGACAGCGTGGTGCGCCGTCCCCGGCGGGGACGGCCAGGACGAGCGGGAGGCTGGCATGTTCGGATCGGTCAAGGCACTACTGGTATGCGGAGCCCTCTTAGCGGCGGGGCTAGGTGCGGCCGCACCCGCCGCCAGTGCGGCGGTATCTGCAAGTAACAGCTGTACCGTCACCATCAGCGATATTCACGGGGGGACGGCTAACGGCCAGGCAACCGTGTCATTCACGGGTCAGGTCGAATGCAATTATTCCACTGCGTCGATCGAGCTCCACACGGAACTCTACTCGTGCGGGAGCCAGCAGCCGGAAGCCAACAAGATCTGGCTTGCAGGAAATTGCGGTAATCACACGAGTATGGAAACTTTCACCCCTGAGGAATCCGGAGTGACGTATACGATCTCCTCTGGCACCGATACGGCAACCGGGACTGGGTATTATGTCCCAGAACTGAATTATCTCATTGGCGGCAGCAACCACGGTCCGAACTTCGGCACGCCAGCGCATTGCGCCGAGTCGGCGGGTACGGCCACCTGCACGAATGTCGAGTTCGCGGGATAACAGTAGTAGCTAGACGCGGCAAATAGACAGACCCGTCGTCTAGCACAGGGCCGGATCAGCGCGCGTACCGCATCAGGGCGGGGAGCAGTAGGAGTCGCTGGAGGCGTCGCCGCCTTGCAGCCTGACCTGGTGCGGCCGCCGGCCGCCGACTATGTGCCCGTGACCGTTCCGGCTGGCACGCAACTGGCAAGGCGTCGAGTTGGCCGGCCCAGTATCAAGGTCATCGCGGCTCCTAGTGCGAGCCACCCGGCAACGACTGCCAGCTCTCGCCAGCTCACGACGACATGCCGGTATCCGGCGAGGACGCAGCCCGAAGCTGCCCAGCAGTTGCCGCTGTAGACCGCTTGCGCGTTGGGCTCCCAGTTCAAGATCTGAATCATCAGTGCAATGCCGGCAAGCCACGCACCGGTCCACGCGGCAACCCACCCAACGGCTGATGACCCTGCCGGGAGAAGTCTGCGGCCGAGCTGGACGAGCCCGGCAACCAGCACCGGGATTATCAGTAGCAGCCATGCCGGCTCTCCCCAGAGGGCGGCAAGAAACGTCAGTGCAATGCCGGCAGACCACGTACCGGTCCATGCCGCAACCCACCAGGCGGCCGATGACCCTGCCGGGAGCCACCTGCGGCGGAGCCGGACGAGCCCGGCCACCAGCACCGGGAATGTCAGCAGCAGCCACGCCAGCGCTCCCCAGAGGGCCGCCTCGGGGATCGCAGTGGGCTCGCCAACCCAGTAGGAAA